>DASYQW010000135.1 GCA_036005065.1 Candidatus Methylomirabilota bacterium
GGAGGCATCGGCCCCGGTAGTCGGCGCCCGGCGGTCCCCTTGACACCGGAGGGGGACCGGCCTACTGTCCCGAGGGGCGGCGGTGAAGCTCGCTCGCTGGTCACTCACCTGCTATCGCCTGGGCTACGACCGCGAGATCCGATGACCTGGGAGGCCGACCACCGACCGCGTTCCGTAGCGGGGGCACGCCCGACCACGCCCCGGGAGGACGAGCATGGAGCACCACGAGCGCAGTCCCGAGACCCCCACGGGGGAGGCCCTGCTGAATGCCTGGCACGCGGGCAGCATCCCGCGTCGCGAGTTCCTGCGTCGCGCCGGTCTCCTCGGCCTGGCCGCGGCGGTCGTGGAGCGCGTCCTGGAGGGCGGGGCCGCCGCCCAGACCACCCAGAAGCCCGAGCTGGTCATCGCCCAGGGCGGCGACGTGGCCCGGTTCGACCCCCACATGTCCACGGGATCCAACGACATCCGCGTCTCCTTCAACGTCTTCGACAACCTGACGAGCCGGCATCCGGACGACAAGCTGTACCCGGGGCTTGCCACCGAGTGGAAGAACACCGACCCGGAGACCTGGACCTTCAAGCTGCGCCAGGGCATCAAGTGGCACAACGGCGACCCCTTCACCTCGGCCGACGCCAAGTTCAGCCTGGAGCGGACCTACGACGCCAAAGCCAAGACGCTGGTCGCCACCGTCTTCACCACCATCGACCGGATCGAGGCGCCCGATCCCTCCACGCTGGTGATCCGCACCAAGAAGCCCGATCCGCTCTTGCCGGCGCGGCTGGCCTTCTACGGCGGACAGATCGTCCCCAAGAAGTACCTGGAGCAGGTCGGCCCGGACGCGTTCAACGCCAAGCCGGTCGGGACCGGCCCGGTCCGGCTCCAGTCGTGGACCAAGGACGACAAGACCGTGCTCGAGGCCAACCCGGACTACTGGGGCGGGAAGATCGACGTCGACCGGGTCGTCTTCCGGCCGATCCCGGAGACGGCCCCCCGCGTCGCCGCCCTGCTCAAGGGCGAGGCGGACGCCATCACGGCGCTTTCGCCCGATCACTTCGACCGGGTCGGCCAGCATCCCACCACCAGGGCCGTGAGCGCCCTGTACGCCGGGCTCTACGTGCTGGCGGTCAACTCCAAGGTCCCTCCGCTGAACAACCCGCTGGTGAAGCAGGCCATGTCCCTGGCCGTGGACCGCGAGTCCATCGTCAAGGATCTGTGGCGCGGACGGGGCATCGTCGCCAGCGGCCCGATCGCCAAGGGTGACAACCATCACGACCCGAGCCTCGCCCCGCTGAAATACGACCCGAAGGGGGCCCGGGAGCTCCTCAAGAGGGCCGGCTACAAGAACGAGCCCATCTACCTGGAGACGACGGTCGGGTACGTCGTGCACGACAAGGCCATGGCCGAGGCCATCGCGGCCATGTGGAAGGACGTGGGCATCAACATCCTCGTCGAGGTCATCGAGTACTCGATACGGGCCCAGAAGGTCCGCGAGAAGACCCTCAAGGGGCTGCTCTGGTCGGACCCCACCTCGACCCTCCGGGATCCCGACGGCATGATGTGGCGGCTCCTGGGGCCCGGCGGCACGTTCGACTACTGGCGCCACCCGGAGTGGGACGAGCTCGGGAACGCCGCGCGGTTCAGCCTCGACGAGAGTTTCCGGGGGCGCGCCTACAAGCGGATGACCGAGATCCTCCTCGAGCACCTGCCGTGGATCCCGATCATCCAGCCCTACGAGGACTACGGCGTCCAGAAGTACGTGGAGTGGACGCCCAATCCGAACCAGCAGTTCGACATCCGGCGCTTCAACTTCCGGATGCGGCGCGCCTAGGCCATTTCGGGGGGGTCTCCAAAGCCCCCCCCGATGGCCCCCCCTAACGGCGCGCCGCAAGACGTCGCGGGGCTGGGGTCCCGCCGTCCGAGGCGCGCGAACCCAGGGTGGCGCCGGCGAAGCCGCTACCGAGGGACGGCCCCGACCACGCCCTCCACGAGCCAGTTCATGCTCCACAGGACCGCGTCGGCCGGCTTGTCGCCTGCGGCGACGCGCACCCGTCCGGCCTGGTCCCGGACCGGTCCCCAGAAGACGTCGAACCGCCCGGCGACGAGATCTTCGCGCCGCCGCTCGACCTGGCTCCGGACGGCCTCGGGCACCGCCGGCCCGAAGGGGGAGAGGGCGACCATGCCCTGGCCGATGGGCGCCCAGATCCCCTCGCTCTTCCAGCTGCCGGCCCGCACCTGGCGCGCGACCTCCGCGTAGTACGGGCCCCAGTTCCACACGGCCGACACCAGGTGCCGCGTTGGCGCGAATCGGCTGGCGTCCGAGTTGTAGCCGACGGCGTAGGCTCCGCGGGCTTCGGCCGCCTCGACCGGAGCCGGTGAATCGCTCTGGGTGGCGATGACGTCGGCGCCCCCGTCCAGCAGCCGGTTGGCGGCCTGGGTCTCGGCCGGCGGCGCGAACCAGGCCTGGGTCCAGGCCACCTGGACCTTGGCGTCGGGATTCGCCTCGCGCGCGCCCACCGTGAACGCGTTGAGAATCCGGATGACCTCGGGGGTCGGCAGCGGGGCCACGTAGCCGATGAGGTGGCGGCGGGTCAGCTTGCCGGCCACGAGCCCGCTCAGATAGCTCGCCTGGTACATGCGGCCGAAATAGGTCCCGACGTTCGCCCGCCGCCGGTCCCCCGAGCAGTGGAGGAACACGACGTCGGGGAAGCGCTCCGCGACCTTCAGGGTCGCGTCCAGGTACCCATAACTCGTCGCCACCACGATCTTGTGGCCGTCCTGGGCCAGCTGGGCCAGCACTCGCTCGGCCGCCGCCCCCTCTGGCACCGACTCGACGGAGGTGGTCCGAATGCCGGGCACCGCGCGCTCGAGGTATTTCCGGCCCTCGTCATGGGCGTAGCTCCAGCCGTAATCGGCCACCGGCCCGATGTACACGAAGCCGACCCGCAGCGCGTCCTGGGCGTCGGCCGAGGCGCCGCCGAGGACGAGCGCCGCCGCTGCAACGGCGAGCCACCGGGTCGTCATCTCGTGCCCTCCCCTTCCATCGCGCCGACCACGTAGGCGAAGAGCTCCTTGCCGAAGTCCGATGCGATCTGGGCCGACTCGAGGTCGGCGTCGATGTCGTTCAGATACTGCAGGCGCAACACGTCGCCGTCACCGGCCAGCTCGGGGATGACGCCGGCGAAGAAGAAGCCGAGCGCCTCGAGGGACGCGCACATCTCCCGGGCCCCGGGGTGGGAGAGCGGCAGGTCGACGCCGATCCAGTCGATTCGCTGGAGGCACAGCGCCCGCAGTCGCTCGCGCACCCGGACGGGCAGATCACGTCCGTAGGCGGTCACCGTGATCGAGGCCTCGCTCCACTCCGGGAACACCTCGACCCTGAGCTGGGAAGACGCGGGGAGGTCGGGCGCCTCCGGGGCCGGATCCGGCGCCCGGAGCTCGCGGGGGAAGCGCCCGTGCTCGTAGATACGCCGGATGATCGGCTCGTGGTGCGCCGGTGGATAGGCGATCCGGGCCTGGCCCTCGCGGGTCCTGAGGTAGTAGAGGACGGTCGCGGTGCGCTTCCGCTGGGCCTCCTCCTCGATTTGCTTGAAGACGACCGTGGGAGCCTCGTCGCCGAGCTGGATCCCGGTCTCGCACGCGCCGAGGGCGATGTTGCCCTTCTGGGAAAACTGGTGGACCGTGATGGCCTCGCTGTACATGCCCAGCATCCCGCTGACCGCGGCGTGATCCCTGAGGAACGCCTTCATCTTCTCGAATAGCCCATGGCCCCGGTACCGGGGATCGACCATCGCCTCGCCCACGTTGCCGACCCGTGCCCCCGGCCGATCCAGCTCCAGCGCGAGATAGCTCACCACCTCGCCGTCGTCGCTCGTTCCCACGCACGCTTGCAGCAGGCCGCTGTCGAGCAGCTCGCGCAGACGATCCGGGAAATAGAGCTCCCGGTCGGGGGCGGTGTAACCGTAGGTGGAGTAGGTGCACCGCGCGACCGCCACGGCATCGTCGGCCGTCGCCAGGCGCAGCGTGACCGGCCGGTCGAGGGCGGCGGGAGCCGCCGGCGCCGCCGGCGTCTTCTCCGAGTCGGCGAGATAACTCTCGACGTGCTGGAAGACGAGGCGCTTGACGATCTCGACCCGGTTGCCGCGGTCCCCGAGGTTCTCGAAGCGAACCGCATCGACCTCGGGGCCGAACGCTCCGGCCCCCGAGGCCGCGGCCCGCTCCAGGTTCTCGAAGTCGAACGGGAGCCCCTGGTCTTCCACCGCGACCACGACCTCGCCCGGCCGGCGCCGGAGCACGACGTCGAAGGTCGCGCCCCGGCCGGGCTCGAAGGCGCGCGCGATCACGTTCAGCCCGACCTGCTCCACGACGTGCACGAGCCCGGTGGCTTCCTCGACGGCCAGGCCCAGCAACCCCGCCGTCTCCCGCACGAAGCCGAGCGCGGCGGCCAGATACGGGGTCTCGGCCGAGAGCGTGAGGCGCGCGATCGGCGGGGGTTCGGCCCGGTGGGCGTCGGCCCTCGTGGGAATCTCAGCCACGGGCGCCGCCGTCGGGGCTCAGGGCGCGGACCTCGAGCTCGCTCAGCGTCATTCCCTCCCCGGACCCGCGAGTCTCACCGTCCCGAGCGCCCGTGGCTGGCGCTCGAGCGGCTACCGCCGGGCCGGCCTACAGTGCCCGACCGGGCACGGCTTGTCAAACGGGCTCGAGCCGGCGCCCCCGGCGGCGCTCTTGACAGGCATCGGAGGCCCGGCATAGATTCGGCGCGACCGTCGGTCCCCGCCTCCAAGGAGGAAACGGCCATGCGTTCGACGTGCCCGAGGTCTCCGTGGCTCGTGGCCATTCTGCTGATCGCCGCCTGCGTCATGCCGCTGGCGACCCGCCACGCCGGCGCCCAGACGGGACCGCCTCGCAAGGGCGGGGTCCTCCGGGTGGCGCTGATCGGCGAGCCGCCATCGCTCGATCCCCATTCGACCACCGCGGTCATCACGCGGGAGATCGGGATCAACGTGTTCGAGACGCTCTTCACGCTCGACGCCAAGTACCAGCCGGTCCCGCTCCTGGCCGAGGGAGCCGAGGCCCTGGACGGCGGCAAGCGGTACGTGATCCGCCTCCGCAAGGGCGTCCGCTTCCACAACGGAAAGGAATTGGCGGCCGCCGACGTCGTCGCCTCCCTCACGCGATGGGGCAAGGTCGCGAGCACCGGCAAGGCGCTCTTCCGGACGGTGGAGGCCGTCGAGGCCAAAGACCCGGGCACCGTCGAGATCCGGCTGAAGGAGCCGTCGGCCGGGCTGCTCGTCATCCTGGCGCAGCTCGGCAGTGCCGCGGTGATCTACCCCAAGGATGTCGTCGACGCCACCGGCGACGGCCAGCTCAAGGAGTACGTCGGCACCGGACCGTTCAAGTTCGTGGAGCATCGGCCCGACCGGCACATCAAGCTGGTCCGGTTCGACGGCTACCTCTCGCCGACCGGGCCGGCCAACGGCCTCGGCGGTCAGCGGGTCGCCTACGTGGACGAGCTCTACTTCCTCCCGGTGCCCGACTACGCGATCCGGACCGCCGGCATCCAGACCGGCGAGTACCAGTACGCCCAGCAGATCAAGCCCGACCAGTACGAGCGGCTCAAGGCGATCCCCGGGGTCGAGCCGGTGGTCGTCAAGCCCTACGGCTGGGTCACGGCCGTCCTCAACACCCGGCAGGGCCTCATGACGGACAAGCGCCTGCGCCAGGCGTTCCAGGCCACCATCGACGTCGAGCCGGCGATGCTGGCCGCCATGGGCCACAAGGACTTCTATCGCCTGGACCCGGGGATCTTCTTCCAGGAGCAGGCCACCCACTCCCGGGCCGGCGAGAAGCTCTACAACCAGCGCGACCGGGAGAAGGCGCGGCGCCTCCTCCGCGAGGCCGGCTACCAGGGACAGCCGGTGCGCTGGATCGTGACCACCGAGTACGAGCACCACTACAAGCCGGCCCTGGTGGCCAAGAGCCAGCTCGAGGAGGTCGGCTTCAAGATCGACCTGCAGGTCATGGACTGGGCGACCGTGGTGCAGCGGCGCAACAAGCCGGAGCTGTGGGACGTCTTCAGCACGGCCTTCGTGTTCGAGCCGGACTCGGTGACCTACGCGGTGGTCCTCTGCGAGTGGCCCGGCTGGTGGTGCAACCCGGACAAGGAGCAGCTCCTCCAGGCGATCGCCCGCGAGCTCGATGCGAAGAAGCGCCACGCGCTGTGGGAGCGGGTGCAGACCCTCATGTACGAGGACGCCGCGCGCATCCGGCTCGGCGACTACTTCCGCATGGACGCCAAGCGGCGCGAGGTCCAGGGCTTTCGCTCGGGCCCCTACATGCACTTCTGGAACGTGTGGCTCAGCTCCCAGTGACGGCGGGCTCCGCCGCGGCCCGATGAGAGTCGCCATCCTGGGCGCCGGCCGCATCGGCCGGCTGCACGCGCGCATCCTCGCGGGCCTCACCGGGGCCTCCGAGCTCCTGGTGGCCGACATCGAGCCCTCGCGGGCCCGCGAGACGGCGGCCGCCACCGGGGCGACGGCGGTCGATGGGATCGAGCGGGCCATGGAGCAGGCCCAGGCGCTCGTCATCACGGCGGGCACCGACGCCCATGCCCGGCTGATCCGGGCCGGAGCCGAGCGCCGCCTGCCCGTCTTCTGCGAGAAGCCGCTCACCCTCGACCTGGGGGAGAGCCTCGCCGTCCGGGCCGACGTCGAGCGGGCCGGGATCCCCTTCCAGCTCGGCTTCCAGCGCCGCTTCGACCCGGCTTACCGCGCCGCCCGCGAGCTGATCGAGGCGGGTCGGCTGGGGACCATCTACACGATCCGCCTGGCCGGCCACGATCCGGCCCCGCCGCACGAGGCGTACATCCCGGTCTCGGGCGGTCTCTTCCGTGACTTCTCGATCCACGACTTCGACGTCCTACGCTGGCTCACCGGGAGCGAGGTCGAGGAGGTCTACGCCGACGGCGGCGTGCGGGGGTTTCCCGTGTTCGCGAAGTACGGCGACGTCGACACCGCCGTGGCCACGCTCCGGATGGCGGATGGGACGCTGGCCGTCCTCACCGTCGCCCGCCACGACCCGCTCGGGTACGACGTCCGGACGGAGATCTTCGGGTCGCGCGACAGCGTGGCGATCGGCCTCGGGCCGCGGACGCCGATCCGCTCGCTCGAGCCGGGCATCCCGCCGCCGGCCGGCCCGGCCTGGCCGGACTTCCTGAACCGGTTCGAGGGCGCCTATCGAGCGGAGCTGGCGGAGTTCCTCCGGGTGGCTCGAGGCGAGGCGCCGAGCCCCTGCACCGCCCGGGACGGAGTCGAGGCGTTCCGCGTCGCCGAGGCGGCCACCCGGTCGCTGGGCGAGCATCGGCCCGTCCGCCTCGCCGAGATCGCCGGCTGACCCCGCCGGCCGGCCGCCATCGGCGTCAGCCGCGAAAGGCCGCGAAGTAGTCGTCGATCGCCCGGCGGACGAGGGCGCCGATGTTCAGGGTGATGAGCCGGACGCCGCGCTGAGCCCAGGCCCGCGCCTCGGCGCCGGTGGCGGCCGGCAGCATGACGAGCTTGCCCGCCTCCAGGGTCAGCGCCAGCGCCCGGTCGACCAGCGCCCGGACCGCCGGGTGCATGGTCGGCCCGCCGAAGTAGTCGCGGCCGAGCAGGAGGGCCATGTCCCCCGGACCGATGAAGCAGCCGTCGAAGCCGTCGACCTTCAGGATCTCGGGCAGGTGCTCGACCGCCCGCGGCTCCTCGATCAACCCCAGGCAGAGCACCTCGCGGTCGGCCTGCTCGAGGTGCTCGCGGGCGGTCTGGGAAAAGCCGTAGCCCGCCGCCCGGCTCGAGCTGGCGGCGCCGCGGATCCCGCGTGGCGGGTACTTGCACGCGCTCACGAAGGCCTCGGCGTCGGCGGCGGTGTTGCAGTGGGGCAGGATGAGCCCCTCGACGCCCGCGTCGAGGTATCGCAGGACCAGGGAGGGCTCCCCGCGCGGCACGCGGGCCAGTGCCGTGATCCCCACGCCCTGAGCGGCCCGGACCAGGCCGCGAGCCGTCTGGGGATCCACCCCGGCGTGCTCCCCGTCCAGGATCGCGTAATCGAAGCCGGCCAGGCCGCAGAACTCGAACAGCTCCGGCGACCAGAACTCCTGGAAGATCGGCCCAATGCAGGTCCGGCCGCTCGCGAGTCTCTGGCGGAGCAGATTCGGTCGTGCCACCGTATCCTCCCCTGGCCGCCGGCTGGCCCCGGCGCGTCGCGCGCCGCCCATTGTACCTCGGCCCCGGGCCGGAAGCCCGGCTTGACGCGCGTCCTCCCCGCCCGCTAGGCTCGGACACCAGAGATGACCGGCGAGCTCTTCCCGACGACGGTGATCGGCAGCCTGCCCCGGCCGGCCTGGGTCCGCGACGTCATCCTGGAGCGGAAGAGCGGGCGGCTTTCCGAGGCGGAGGCCGATCGGCTGCTCGACCCGGCCATCGACACGGCCGTGATGCTACAGGAGCGCGCCGGGCTCGACGAGATCACCGACGGCGAGTGGCGACGGGAGAGCTACGTCAAGGTCTTCGCCGAGCGGGTGGCGGGCTTCCGCCCCGATCTCACCCGGAGCGGGGATCTGCTCTATCCGGCGGTGGTGGCGCCGCTCGAGTACCATCGCCCCATCGCCGTCCCCGAGGTCCGCTACGTGCGCGGGCGCACCCGGCGGCGCGTCAAGGCCACGCTGCCTTCGCCCTACATCATCGGGCGGCGCATGTGGCACCCCGAGCACTCCTGGGCGGCCTACCCGACCCGGGAGCGGCTCATGACCGACTGCGTGGGGATCCTCCGCCAGGAGATCGCGGCGCTCCGGGACGCCGGCGCCGACACGGTCCAGCTCGACGAGCCCTGGCTCGCGACGCTGGTCGATGCCCGGTTTCGGGCCGCCGAAGGAATCCGCGACGTCCAGTACGAGATGGACCTGTGCGTCGACCTCCTGAACCAGACGCTCGACGGGTTCGACCGGACGGGCGGTCCGGCGACCGCCATGCACCTCTGCCACGCCCACTTCGACCGCCAGCACAAGACCGAAGGGCCGTACGACCTGATCATGCCGGCCCTGGGCCGGATCCGGGTCGGCACGCTCTGCCTCGAGTACGCCACGCCCGTGGCCGGTGGCCCGGAATCCCTCGCCGGGTTCCCGGCCGGAGCCCGGCTCGGGCTGGGCTGCGTCGACCACTGCGACCGGCGGGTGGAGCCGGCCGCCGACATCGTCGCCCGGGTCGAAGCGGCCATGCGGTACGTGGAGAAGGACCGGATCACGCTCCACCCGGACTGCGGATTCGCGCCCTCGGTCCAGAACCCGATGGACCTGGACGAGGCCTACCTCAAGCTCAAGTCGATGTGCGAGGCGGCCCGGCAGCTCCGCGCCCGCTACGCCTAGGCGGCCAGACGCGCGCGCAGCTCGACCCACCCTGTACTTGCCGCCCGTGAGGGAGAAGCAAGGGGCGAGGAGCTGGCGGCACGTGGGCCACTTACGCCATGCTGGGTGGCTTCCGGTTGCGGCCGCAGGACTGGCTGTCGTGATACCCTAGGTCGAGTCCGGTGGACCCATGAGTGACAGAGGAGTGTCTCGGTGCCGCGGATCAAGGACATCCCCGGACCGTACCGGTTCTTCTTCTACAGCTTCGACTGCAGCGAGCCGAAGCATGTCCACGTTCGTCGGGAGAAGATGGTGTGCAAGTTCTGGCTAGTGCCGATCGAGCTTGCCGCCAATCACGGATTCGCGGCGCAGGAATTGAACACCATTCGTCGGCGCGTTCACGCGCACGTGGCGCAGATCATCGAGGCGTGGCATGAGCACTGCGGCTAACATCGAACCTCGGGTGAAGGCGGTCTCCGTAACGGATGATCTCATCACGTTCGAGCTGGTCGACGGCCGAAGCGTTAGCGTGCCGCTGGCCTGGTCATGGAGGCTTTCGGAGGCAACCCCCGAGCAGCGGGCGCGCTACGAAATCATAGGCGATGGCCAAGGGGTGCACTGGCCGGACATCGACGAAGACTTGAGCGCGCAGGGCATGCTCACTGGTGTTCCCGCACGCCCGTCTAAGAAGTAGTCCTCGATCCCAAGAGCAAGGCCAAGCCGGTCGTCCTCACGGACGAAGGGAAACGCAGGGCGGAAGAAGCGTGCGCAAGGTTGTTCGGTAAGGCTGTCTAGCAACGCGCCGTCGCCTACGGGCACATCCTTCAGGTCGGCTAAGGGCCGAGGCGCGCGCGCAGCTGGGCCACCGTGTACCTGCCCGGCCGCTCCCGGGCCGCGGCCATCTCGGTGATCAGCGCGAGCAGCAGGCTGATGTGCTCGGTGGTGTAGCCCCCGCCCCGCACACCACGAAGCGCATGCGAGCCTCCTTGGTCCCGGGCATCCTATCACGGCCACCCCGCTTGCCGAGCGCCCGGTCTTCATCTATCGTGGAGCGCATCCCGATCCCGGGAGGGGACCCCATGCCGGTCATGACCGTCCGAGGGCCGATTGGCGGCGACGCGCTGGGGCTCACCCTGCCCCACGAGCACCTCTTCCTGGACCTCTTCCGGATCACCCGGGTCCGTGACGCCCTGCTCAACGACGAGGTGCTGATGACCCAGGAGGCGGCCCGCTTCAAGGCGTGCGGCGGGAGCACCATCGTCGAGGTGACGAACCACGGGCTCCGGCGGAACGCGGCGGCCATGCGGCGGGTGGCCGAGGCCACCTCCCTCCACGTCGTGATGGGGAGCGGGTGGTACCGGGAGCCGTACTACGACCACGACTACATCGCCCGCCGCACCACGGCCGACCTGGCCGCCGACATCGTTCGCGAGATCGAGGAGGGCGAGCCCGAGACCGGCATCCGGCCGGGCATCATCGGCGAGATCGGCGCCGACTGGTCGTGGGTCTCGCCCGCCGAGGAGCGCGTCCACCGGGCGGCGGCCCGGGCCCACCGCCGGACGGGGCTGGCCATCACGCTCCACGCGCTCGAGAGCCCGGTCGGCCTCCAGCAGCTCGACATCCTCCAGGAGGAGGGCGCCGACCTCCGGCGGGTGATCGTCGGCCACTCCGACACCTGGCCGGACCCCGACTATCACGAGGCGATCGCCCGGCGAGGGGCCTGCGTCCAGTTCGACACGATCCGCGGCCTCCACCCCTACGAGGTCGAGAAGCACCTCCGGCTCGTGCGCGAGGTCGTCCGGCGCGGCCATCTCAGCCAGCTCCTGCTTTCCCACGACAACTGCTTCCGCTCCCATCTCGTGGGCTACGGGGGGAACGGCTTCGCCTACATCCCGACCCGATTCGTCTCCCTGCTCAAGGACGCCGGCCTATCCGACGAGCAACTCCACGTGCTCCTGGTCGAGAACCCGCGCCGCCTGCTCACCGGCGAACGCTGAGCCCGGCCGGCCTGTGGACGTCTCGACCTTCACCCTCCTCGACGACGGCCGGCCGGTCGAGGTGCCCGCCCGGCTCGGAGGCGAGCACGTGCGCCTCACCCCCGCAGCCGTCGAGCGGGCCCTGGGCTGGAGTCTCCGGCCCGAAGGACTGTGTCGGGGCACCGCCTGCATCCCGCTGCCGGCGGGCTCGCCGGCGGCCGATCCCGACGGGCTCGACCTGGCCGAGCTGGCGGCACTCCTCGCGCGGCCGCTCGCCCTCGACGTCCAGGAGCGCGCGGCCTACCTCGGCGTGGCGGCGCCCCAGCGAAGCGCCGCGCTCGCCTCGCTCGAGGCGCCCGACTTCGCGCTCCCCGACCTCGGGGGCCGGCTCCACCGGCTCTCCGAGCACCGCGGGGCCAAGGTGCTCCTCGTCGCCTACGCGTCGTGGTGAGGGTGCCGCCTGGACCTGCCGGTCTGGCAGGCCACCTACGAGGAGCTCCGGGGCTACGGCTTCACCGTGATCACGGTCGCGCTCGACAAGAGCCCCGAGGATGCGCGCCCCTGGATCGAGGCGGCCCGGCCGTCGCACCCCTCGCTGATCGACACCGCCCACCACCTGGCCGACCTCTACAACATCGTCAACGTCCCCACCGTGCTCTGGATCGACGAGCGCGGCCGCATCGTCCGGCCGAACGACGTCGCCTTCGGGAGCGACACCTTCCGACACCTGACGGGACTCGACGCCCAGCGGCACCTCCAGGCGCTGCGCGCCTGGGTCCGCGGGGAGGCGGCCCCGCGGCCCGACGCCGAGGTGCGCGCCCTCCAGTCGCTCCCGACGCCGGCGGACCAGGAGGCGCGGGCCGAGTTCGGTCTCGGCCGGTGGCTTCACGAGCAGGGCCGCCCGGAGGCCGCCGCCCGGCACTTCGAGCGGGGCGGGGAGCTGGCCCCGCACGACTTCACGATCCGCCGCGGGACGATGCCCATGCGCGGGATCGACCCCATGGGCCCGGAGTTCCGGGCGATGTGGGCGGCGTGGGCCGCGGCGGGCCACTCCTACTACCGGCCGCTGCCCGACACCGGCGGCTCCCTCGCGTGATGCCCGATCAACAGGCTTCCGACACATCGTCCGGGAGGACGCCATGAGCGACACGATCCGTCACCATCCAATGACCCGCCGGCAGTTCATGCGCGTGGCCGCGTCGGCGACCGCCGTCTCGGCGATCGGGCCGGGCCGTCGGGCGTCGGCCCAGACCCGTCCGCGGCGAACGGGGGGCACGTTCATCTCCGCCAAGACGACGGAGGCCCCGAGCCTGGACCCCATCCTGGAGCAGGCGCTCTCCCAGCATCGGGTCAGCCCGCTCTTCTACAACCGCGTGGTGGAGTGGGGCGCCGACGGCAAGCTCGAGCCGGCCCTGGCCGAGTCCTGGACCACCAGCGCCGACGGGAAGACGTGGACCTTCAAGCTCCGCCGCGGCGTCAAGTTCCACAACGGCCGGGAGTTCGTCGCCGACGACGTCAAGTACTCCTACGAGCGGATCCTCGACCCGAAGGTCGGCTCCGGCGGCCGGGGCTACCTCTCGGCCATCGACCAGATCGAGGTGCCGGACAAGTACACGGTGCGCCTCCACACCAAAGAGCCGAGCGCGTCGCTCCTGGCCGGCATGGCGGGCGGCTGGTCGGCGATCGTCCCCCGCGAGGAGATCGAGAAGCGCGGCGACCTCCGCCGGGCCGCGGTCGGGACGGGGCCGTTCATCTTCCAGGAGTGGGTGCCCCAGAGCCACCTCAAGGGGCGGAAGAATCCCGACTACTGGGACAAGGGGAAGCCCTACGTCGACGCCGTCGAGCTGAAGGTGATCCCCGACGAGGCCAACATCGTCGCCCAGCTCCGGACCGGAAACGTCCACCACGCCCTCCTCGAGGACAACAAGAACTACTTCCTGGTCAAGGACGACAAGCGCCTCGCCACGCTCCGCTCGCCCCGACTCGGCTTCGACATGGTCAACGTGAACCACGGGCGGAAGCCGTTCCAGGACGTCCGCGTGCGCCAGGCCCTCAGCCTGGCCGTCGACCGGCAGGAGGTGCTCCAGGCCGCCGCCTCCGGCCTCGGCACCGTCACCGGGCCGCTCACGCCGGCCATGAAGCCCTGGGCCCTGCCCGTCGAGACCTACAAGGAGTGGTACACGCCGAACCCCGAGCGGGCCAAGAAGCTCCTGGCCGACGCCGGGTTTCCGAACGGATTCAAGACGACGCTGAAGGTGATCCCGACCTTCCCGACCATGGTGGCCGGCGCCCAGGTGATCGCGGCTCAGCTCAAGAAGATCGGCGTGGACGCCCAGATCATCCAGGAGGAGTACGGCGTCTGGATCAAGGCGATCATCAAGCCCTCGTTCGACTTCGACCTGACCATGAACATCACCAACGGCGACGCCGACCCGGACTCGCTCCTCTACCGGCGCTTCCACTCGGTGGAGAAGCAGTGGAACAACGACGGGGACCCGGAGATCGACGCCCTCCTCGACCAGGGAAAGCTCACGGTCGACCCGGCCAAGCGCAAGGAGGCCTACGACCGTGTCCAGCGGCTCATGGTCGAGAAGGCGATCCAGATCTGGACGTTCAGCCCGGACCTCATCGACATCACCCAGAACTACGTCCACTACGAGCAGCACTTCACGACCAACTACTACGGCTTCCGGACCGTCTGGCTCGAGCGCTGACGACCCGTCGCTCCCTCACCCCGACCCTCTCCCCCTGACCGGGGGAGAGGGAGGGGACCGTGCGCCGCTACCTCCTGATCCGCGTCCTCTCCCTGGTGCCCACGCTGCTGGGCGTCACCATCGCGGTGTTCCTCCTGATCCGGCTCATCCCGGGCACCATCGTCGAGCAGATGATCGGGACCGAGGGCCTCTACAGCGAGGAGACCATGCGCGCCCTCCGCGCCTTCTTCGGCCTGGACGCGCCCCTCCACGTCCAGTACGGGCGCTGGCTGGGGGCGGTGCTCCGCGGCGACCTCGGCACCAGCTGGCGGACCGGGATCCCGGTCACCGAGATGATCCTGAGCCGCCTCCAGGTGACCGTCGAGCTGACGCTGGGGGCCATGGTGGTTGCGCTCGCCGTCGGCGTGCCGCTGGGCATCTTGTCCGCCCGACGCGAGAACACCGGGCTCGACCACGTCGTCCGGGTGGCGAGCCTCTTCAGCCTCTCGATTCCGGTCTTCTGGCAGGCGACGATGCTCATCCTGGCCGCCTCGCTCTGGCTCAACTGGGCCCCGCCGGTCGACTTCGTGAGCCCGCTCCGGGACCCGCTGGGGAACCTGGCGATCATCGCGCTGCCGAGCCTGGCCCTGGGTACCGCCGTGGCCGCCGTCTTCATGCGGATGACCCGCTCCTCGCTGCTCGAGGTGATGCGCCAGGACTACATCCGGACGGCGCGGGCCAAGGGCCTCCCGGAGCAGGGCGTCGTCTGGGGGCACGCGCTCAAAAACAGCCTGATCCCGCTGATCACGGTGGCCGGCGTCCAGGTCGGCTACCTGCTGGGGGGCGTGGTGGTGACCGAGGAGGTCTTCACGCTTCCCGGCGTGGGGCGGCTCGTCCTGTGGGCGGTCTTCCAGCGCGACTACCCGCTCGTCCAGGGGACCATCCTCTTCGTCAGCGCGCTTTTCATGCTGTCGAACCTGGTGGTCGACCTGGTGTACGCGTATGTCGACCCGCGCATCCGTTATCGCTAGCCCGGTCCCGGCCACGACCCGCGATCCGAGCGGATGGCGGCTCGCCCTCCGCTCGGCGCTGCGGAACCGGCTCGTCGTCTTCGGGGCCTTGCTGGTCCTGCTGCTCGTCCTGCTGGCGGTGTTCGCCGACGTGCTCGCTCCCTACGACCCGACCGAGATGAAGGTGGTGGACGCGCTCAAGCGACCCTCGCTCACCCACCCGTTCGGCACCGACCGGTTCGGCCGCGACGTGTTGAGCCGGACGATCCACGGGACCCGCATCGCCCTGGGCGTGGCGCTCTCCAGCATCGCCATCGCGTTCGCGGCGGGCACCGTCCTCGGGATGGCCGGCGGGTACTTTGGCGGCTGGCCGGACCTCCTGATCGGCCGGGTGATGGACGTGCTCTTCAGCTTTCCGACCCTCATCCTGGCCATCGGGATCGCGGCGATGCTCGGGCCCGGGCTGAACAACGCGGCGCTGGCGATCGCCGTGGTCTACGCTCCGCTCTTCAGCCGCGTGGCCCGCGGCCCGGTCATCGTCGAGCGCGAGAAGGACCACGTGGTGGCCGCCCGTGGGCTCGGGGCTGGCGGCGTCCGGGTGGCCGTCCGGCACATCCTGCCGAACGTCCTGGCCCCGCTCATCGTGCAGGCGTCCGTCAGCCTGGCCGTGGCCATCCTCACCGAGGCCTCGCTGAGCTACCTGGGCCTCGGCACCCAGCCTCCGGATCCGTCCTGGGGAACGATGCTGAACGAGGGCCGGACCTATCTCGAGACGGCTCCCTGGATGAGCGTCTTTCCCGGGCTGGCGATCATGGTGGCGGTGCTCGGCTTCAACCTGCTCGGGGACGGCTTGCGGGACGTGCTCGACCCGCAGCTTCGCGGCCGCTCCGGCAACTAGCCCCAATCGGCTTCTATCCGCTCCCCGATGGGGGAGAGGGTAAGAAGGGCTGCCGTGGAGCGGCTCGCGGCCGGCTGACGGCTTCGCCCTCAGCCCGGCCGCGCCGGGAGGAAGATCACGAAGGTCGTGCCCCGGCCGACCTCGGTGGCGTACCGGATCTGGCCGCCATGGGCCTCGACGATTTGCTGACAAATCGAGAGACCGAGGCCTGTGCCCTCCGCCTTGGTGGTGAAGAAGGGATCGAAGAGCCGAGCCTCCACCTCCGGCGACAGTCCCGGACCGTCGTCCGACACCTCGATCTCCCCGCCCCCCGGCACGGCCCGGGTCGCGATACGGACGGTGCCCCCGGCCGGCATGGCCTCGGCGCTGTTGTTGAGCAGGTTGAAGACGACCTGCTGGATCTGGCCGCTGTCCAGGGGCAAGGCCGGAACCGACGCGAGGTCGGTCTCCACCGCGATACGCTCGCGACGGATGGCCCGGAAGACGTCGACCGCCACGCCCACGACCTCGCGCAGGTCCGCGTCGGCGCGCCCTTCCACGCCGCGCCGCGTGAAGCGGCGGAGGTCCTCCACCAGCCGGCTGATTCGAGCGACACCGTCGAGCGCCGCCTCCTCTTGCTTGAGGACCCGCTCGGCCAGGCCGGCCAGGGTCGGATCCGCCTGGACGGCGCGCTCCAGCTCCCGGCGAGCCAGATAGAGGCTGTAGGTGACGTAGGTGAGCGGGGTCCGGATCTCGTGAGCGACGCCCGACACGAGGGTACCGAGCGTCGCCAGCTTCTCGCTGGCGGCGACTTGCTGGCGCCAGGTCGCGAGCTCGCGCTCGGCCTGTCGATGCCGGAGGGCGTTCGACGCCACCGTGAGGATCTTCTCCGGGGTCATGTCGGCCGGCTTCTCGAGGAACGCGTAGGCTCCCGCATCGCGCGCCGCAAACCCCTTCGCCCCCGACCCGTAGCCCGTGATCACCACGCCGACGAGGTCGGGACGCCGGACCTTGAGCCGGCGGAGGAGGTCGAGGCCGTCCATGTCCGGCAAGCCCAGATCCACGAAGGCCAGGTCCCATTCCGCGCCCTCGGCCTGCACCAGGGCGCCCCGTCCCGAGGCGGCGGTGCTGACGGTATACGCCGCCGGCTCCAGGGCCAGGCGGAGCGAATCGGTGACCAGGGCTTCATCGTCCACGACGAGGATCCGGCCCCGGGCCAGGGCTTTCCGCTCGGCGGAGTGGATCATTCGGACGAACCCGTCGGCCCGGGGGCTGGTCGGTGGGAGAAGGGTCTGCACTGTATCCTCCTTGGTGTACGTCTCGCGGCGGGTCGCTGTCGGCTGTCCATGCCGACTGATACAGGCAGTCCTGATGCCAGAGCTGAAGCCCTGCAAAATAGCGGAGTTAGCCTTCGGGCGCCCGGAC
>DASYQW010000136.1 GCA_036005065.1 Candidatus Methylomirabilota bacterium
GATCTGGGTCTCGCCGGTGGAGGTGGAGGCCACGCTCATCAAGCACGCCGCCGTGCTGGAGGCGGCGGTCGTGGGCCAGGCGGATACCGACCGGCTGGTCAAGCCCAAGGCCTACGTCGTCCTGAAGGACCCGGCCGGCGCATCCCCCGCGCTGGCCGAAGAGCTCCAGGCCTTCGTCAAGGCCCGGATCGCGCCCTACAAGTATCCGCGCTGGATCGAGTTCGTGCCCGACCTGCCGAAGACGGCGACCGGGAAGATCCAGCGCTTCAAGCTGCGGAGCTGACCCGCCGTCAGGGCTGGAAGATGTCCTCCGGCAAGAAGGCGGAGACCACCACGTTCGGGACATCCACGACGTTGCTCAGCCGGAGGTCGACGGCCACGCTGCAGATGACGTAGGCCTGCTCTCGGCTGAAGCCGCGCTCCTGGAGCACGTCCATCATGCTCAGCACGGCGTTCCGGCAGGCAAGGTTGAGGTTCTCGCCGTGGTTGACCCCGTGCTCGTCGACGGGCATGCCCATGGTGGCGATGAACCGCTGGGGCGCCGCCCACCGGGGATCGGCGAAGTAGTCGCGGCGCTGGAAGCGCGGCCAGCGGATCCGGCGTCGCTCGGCCTCGCCCCGGTGCAGGCGGAAGCGCACCACGCAGGTGGCGCCCATCTCCACCGCGGTCACGCACACCTCCCCGTCCCCCTGGGCGAAGTGGCCGTCGCCCGTCGAGAAGAGCGCGCCGTCGACGCCGACGGGCAGCAGGAGCGCCGCCCCCTTCGTCAGCTGCTTCACGTCGAAATTGCCGCCGTTCTCCCGGGGCGGCAGGGTGCGGAGCCCGTGGGTCGCGGCCGGGCCGGACGACGGCACGGCCCCGGCCGGGTCGGGCGGCAGCGCGACGCCGCCCCGCGCGATCAGCTCCGCCTCCCGCCGGGTCCACGCCTCGAGCTGCCCGCGCGACGGCGCGACGCCGGCGACCCCCATGAAGGGCGCGCCCGGGATGCGGACGCCCGGCACCTCCCGGGAGGTCGCCCAGCCGTCCGCGAGGCTCCAGTGGACGACGAACGGCGTGGCCATGACGTCGCGGAGGAAGCCCAGGGTGGGGACGATGCCGCTGAAGGCCCACCGCTGCGGGACGACGTCCAGGAACTCCACCTCCAGGAGGTCTCCCGGCCGGGCCCCCTTGATGGAGACGGGCCCCGTCAGCGGGTGGATGGCCCCGAAGGGCAGGCTGGCCAGGTCCGCCGCGGTGCTGGTCGAGGTCAGGTAGCCGTCGACCGCATCCCGGGTCGCCAGGGCCACGTCTTCGCCCTCACCCACTTCGACGACGGGCTCGAGGTCGGGATGCCAGCGGTTGTGTCCCGTCTTCGGCTCCTCGCTCAGGTGCTTGCTGCGATCGATGTCGATGGTCTTCACGCATCGCGCCCTTTCCGGTCGTTCCGCTCCGCGGTCACACGTCGTCCAGGTTCGACGGGTTGATGTCGCGATTGATGTCCGGTCCGTCGACCCACTCCCCGTTGATGAGATTCTTGTAACGACTCATCCAGATCGCCTCCTGGCAGGAAACCTCGAGGGGCTCGTGCGCTCCATTCTCTCTTGACCGGCCTCGGCCGTCCAGTCACACGGCTCGGCGGGACGGCACCCGGTACATTAGACTGTGGGAGGGGGCCTCGACGGCCCCCTCCCGAACCTCATGGAAAGCACTCGCGTCGTGCTCCTCGGGGCCAGCAACCTCACCCTGGGGCTCCCGACCGTGCTGTCGGTCACGCACGCGATGCTGGGTCCCGGGCCGATGGACATCCTGGTCGCGGCGGGGCATGGGCGATCGTACGGGCAGTGGAGCCGGGTCCTGGCGCGCGGCCTGCCCGGGATCCTCGGCTGTGGGCTGTGGCCCGCGGCCAGGCGGCCGGGCGGCGTCAGGATCTACGCGCTCCTCACGGACATCGGGAACGACCTGGCCTACGGCGCCTCGCCGGCCGACCTCGCCGGGTGGGTCAGCGCCTGCGTCGAGCGGCTCGGCGAGGCGGGCGCCGACACCGTCCTGACGCTCCTGCCGGCGCGAAGCCTGGCGCGGCTCCCCCCCTGGCAGTATCACCTCTTCAAGGCGGTGCTCTTCCCCGGCCGCCGACTCCCGTTCCGCGTCCTTCACGCGCGCGTGGCCGAGATCAACCAGCGCCTCACCACGCTCGCCGCTCGGGCGAAGGTGAAGGTCGTGGATCCGGAAGCCCGCTGGTACGGCCCCGATTCCATCCACCTGCGGAGGCGCGAGCGGGCCGCCGCCTGGCAGGCGATCCTGTCCCGCTGGGAGGTCGCGGGCGGGCCGACCGGGATTCCCGACGCGGCTCGACGCCGGCTCCCGTGTCGCCGGATGGCACCCGAGTGGCGGACGGTCCTGGGCGTCACGCTCCGGCGTCCTCAGCCGAGCGGCGTGCTCGGAGACGGCACCACGATCTCGCTGTACTGACCCTAACCGGAGGGGGCCTCGACGGCCCCTCCGGAACCTCCCCCAGGAGAAGATTGCGGCGGCAAAGCCGCCGCTCGAAGTGGACCCTGCGGTGGTCGGCGATCGTGTGTGAGCGCGAGACCATCCGCTCGGATTTCTCCACGAGCACTGACTGGCTGCCCGGGCCGCGCGGCGCTACGCCGGCATCGCCGCGCGCTGGCGGGTGAGCTCGTCCGTCACCGCGTCGAGCCCGCGGGCGAAGCGCGCGATCACCTCATCGACCTGCTCGCGCGTGACGCAGAGGGGCGGCGAGAAGGCGATGACGTGGCCGGCCGGAAGCGCCCGCGCGACGAGCCCCTCCTCCATGCACCGCTGCGCGACGCGGTGGGCCACCTTGACCTCGGCCGGGAAGAGGCGCTTGGTGGCCTTGTCGGCGACGAGCTCGAGACCCGCGATCAGGCCGATGCCGCGCACCTCCCCCACCAGCGGATGCCCCGCGAAGGCCTCGCGGAGTCGCCGCTGCAAGTACTCCCCGACCCGCGCCGCGTTCCCGACCAGGTCCTCGCCGAGGAGGATGTCGAGGTTCGCCATCGCCGCCGCCGCCCCCACCGGGTGCCCGCTGTAGGTGAAGCCGTGGGCGAAGGCGCCGGTCTGGGGCGAGGCGTCGCGGAGCACGGTCCAGATCGGCTCGGACAGGAAGCAGGCGGAGAGCGGGAAGTACCCGCTGGTGAGGCCCTTGGCCACCGTGACGAGATCCGGCTCGATCCCGTAGACCTCGCAGCCGAACAGCCGGCCGAGCCGGCCGAAGCCGCAGATCACCTCGTCGGCGATCATCAGGACGTCGTGCTGCCGGAGGACCCGCTGGATCTGCTCGAAGTAGGTTCGGGGGGGCGTCAAGACGCCGCCGGCGCCCATGACCGGCTCCGCGATGAAGGCCGCCACGGTGTCGGGACCCTCGCGCTCGATCAGCGCGGCGAGCTCGGCGGCGAGCGCCGCCGCGTACTCCTCTTCGGACATCGCCGGCACGGCGCGCCGGTAGTAGTACGGGGTGTCCGTGTGGAGGATGTTCGCGATCGGGAGGTCGAAGGCCTTGTGGAAGGCCGGCAGCCCGGTGAGGCTGGCCGTGGCGACGGTGGTGCCGTGGTAGGCTTCCCGCCGCGCGATGATCTTCTTCTTGCGCGGCCGGCCGCGCAGGTTGTTGTAGTACCAGACCAGCTTGACCTGGGTGTCATTCGCCTCCGACCCGGAGTTGCCGAAGAAGACCTTGCTCATCCGGCCGGGGGCGAGCCCGAGCAGTCGGTCGGCCAGCCGGATCTGCGGCTCGTTCGACATGGAGGAGAACGTGTGGTAGAAGGCCAGCCGCCGCGACTGGGCGGCCATGGCGTCGGCCACCTCGTGTCGGCCGTAGCCGATGTTGACGCACCAGAGCCCGGCCACGGCATCCAGGTAGCGCCGGCCCTCCGTATCGGTGAGGGTGATGCCGGAGGCCTCCGCCATGATCCGCGGTCCGGTGCGCAGGTGGTCGGCGATCGAGGTCGCCGGATGGAAGACGCGCTGCTTGTCGAGGGTCTCGAGCGGTACGGTCGACGCGGGCTCGGCGGTCATGATCTCTCCTCTCCTCCACCAGGCAAGCTCACGGCTTGTAGGTCAGCACGCGCCCCCAGAGGCTCTTCTTGCCCCAGATGCCGGCCCGGAGCGCCTCGAGCTGGACGATCTGGCTGTGGTCGACGAACAGATTGACCTCCGGCCCGTAGTTCTTCACATACCAGGCGAAGACCTCCGGATCGGCCGCCTCGAACATGACCTTCTCGGTCGGGAGCTCCCGCATGAACCGGGCGATCACGTCCGTGCGCCACGCGCGGACGTTCTCGGTGATGCCCTCGGACTCGACCATGATCATGTAGGCGCCGGCGTCGAGGTGCCGCTTGGCCCGGAGGATCGCCCAGTCGGGATCGCTGGTGCCCTCCGCCTCCAGCTCTTCCACCGAGCTCGCGCCCCCGGCCCCGAACTGGATGCCGACCTCGGCCTTCGCCTTCAGACCGGCCTTCTGCACGTCGGCGGTGAGGCGGACCAGGTCGTCGGCCGGCACCGTGATGAAGCCGCTCGAGATCTCGACGATGTCGAAGCCGAAGCGCTTGCACTCCTGGATGTACTGGGCGACCGCCTCTTTGCCGCGAGTGAGCACGTGTTCCACGAAGCCACCGGTCGACACGAGCACGTCGTGGGCGTGGCAGAGATCGATGATCTCCTGGAGGGCTCGCCGCGGCATCAGGCTGAACGACCCGCAGGCGAACTTCAGGATGTCGACGTACTCGCCCATCGTCTCGAGAATGTCCTCGAGGTAGCGCTTGCCCATCGGCGTGTAGTACGGGCCGCGCATCTCCGTGAGCCCCCGCGAGCGCGGCTTCCGGTCGCGCTCGTTCAGACGGAGAAAGCCAAAAGCCCGATCCGAGTCGCCCCGCCCGGGTCCGGGTCTCCGACGTGTCGCCATGTCTGTCTCTCCTCGCTACGTCCCATCCGCCGGCCCGCGTACCCGGGCCAGCAGCCCCGTGAGGTCCGCGGTGCTCCGCGCTTCCAGATCGACCACGGCGTCCGTGATGGCCCGTCGCAGCGCGGCGTCCGTGGAGGGCTCGCTCAGCCGCTCGAACTTCCGCACGACGGTGTCCCAGCTCATCGGACGAGTATGGAACCCCTCGTAGTCCGCCTTTTCCCGACGGACGGCCCGCCCCTGCCGGAGCACCACGGTCACCCGACAGGCATGCTCGGCCGGGAACCGGCGGCTGTAGCCGGGATCCGGCCGGACGACCACCCGCCGGAGGAGGGCCTGCACGTCGTCCCGCCCGATCCGCTCGGACGTGTACTGCTCGGGCATCACCTGACCGTCCACGAGCGCGGCCGCCAGCATGTAGGGCAGGCTATGGTCCGCCTCCTCCTTGGTGCGGACCGTCCGCTTGTCTCCCTCCTCGCCGCCGCCGATGATGTGGTAAGCCACGTCGAAGACGTCGATCTCGATCCGCTCGACATCGGCGGCCCGGAGGCCGTGCTCGTCCCGGAGCTCGATGAGCGCTTCGAGGGCGGACTGGCTGTGGATCTCGGCATTGTACCGCTTGAGGATGGTGCGGGTGACGCGCTCGAGGTCCTCCTTGGACCAGTCGATCTCGAAGGGACCCGCGATGGCGTCCATGAAGCCCTTGTTGCCCTCGAATATCTCGCGCGGCCCGGTGACCCCGCGCATCGCCAGGAACGCGGCGTGCGTGCAGCCGAATGCCGTGTTGGGGGACGCGAGGCCCTTCCAGTGCGAGAGGGCCCCCGTCCGCGTCACCCGCAGGGCGTTGAAGGCGGTCCCGCAGATCGCGATCGCGTTCGCCGTCCGCTCGGCGTCGAGCCGGAGGGCGCGGGCGACGCCGGACGCCACGGCATACGACCCCTGGGTGGTGTGGTCGAAGCCCTTGGCGCGGACGGGCGCGACGTCGCTCAGGCGGCACTGGACCTGATAGGCCACCGCCAGCGCCGCCAAGAACTCCCGTCCGGTCGCCCCGGCGTACTCCGCGGCGGCCAGCACCGCGCCGAGGTTGTCGCTCGGGTGGCACGTCTCGCCCGGAGCGAGGTAGCTGTCGTTGAAGTCCAGGTAACGGACCAGGGCCGCGTTGTAGAAGGCGGCGCGATCCGGCGCGGCCCGCCCTCCGGCCACCAGCGTGGAGCGCCCGCTTCCTTCGAAGTCGCGGAGCTGCGTCCGGACGAGGCGGATCGGCTCACCGCCGAGCGCGCCGATGGCGCAGCCCAGGGAATCCAGCACCCGGATCTTCAGCTCCCGGCGGGCTCGCTCCGAGAGATCCTCGTAGGAGGCGCGGACCACGAACCCGGCGAGCTGGTCGACCTTCGCCATACCCTCCAGTCTACTGCCCCCCGGGGTTGCCGGCTCGGCGGAAGATCACGGGCGCGGTCAATCAGCCCGTGATGGCGTGCTTGGCCAGCAGGCGGTGGAGCGTCTTCCGGTCGACGCCCGCGGTCTTGGCGGCCTGCGAGATGTTGCCGCCGTGCTGCCGGAGGAGGTGAGTCAGGTACTCCTGGGTGAAGGCGTGGAGCCAGGCCTCACGGGCTTCCCGCAGAGGAAGGTCCTTCCCCGGCACGGCGGCGGCCGGACGGCCCCGCCCGCGGACATGCTCGGGAAGATCGCGCACCCGCAGGGTCGATCCGTCGGCCAGGACGCAGGCCCGCTCGATCACGTTCTGAAGCTCACGGATGTTCCCCGGCCAGGCGTAGCCTTCCAGCATGGCCAGCGCCTCGGCATCGAGCCCCTCCAGCGGTCGCTCGCGGTTCCGCCCGTAGCGGCCCAGGAAGTGGTAGGCGAGCAACGGCACGTCGCCGGCCCGCTCGCGCAAGGGCGGGAGCATGATGGCGATCACGTTCACCCGGTAGAAGAGGTCCTCGCGGAATTCCCGCTTGCGGACCGCCTCGGCGAGGTCGCGGTTCGTCGCCGAGACGAGCCGCACGTCCACCGGGATGAGCTTCGTCCCCCCCACCCGCCGGATTTCCCGCTCCTGAAGGGCCCGGAGGAGCTTGGCCTGGAGCGTCAGCGGCAGCTCGCCCACCTCGTCGAGGAACAGGGTGCCGCGATCGGCCACCTCGAACATCCCCGGCTTGGCGCGCTCGGCGCCGGTGAAGGCCCCGCGCTCGTGGCCGAAGAGCTCGGACTCGAGGAGGTTTTCCGGCAGGGCGGCGCAGTCGACCGGCACGAAGACCTCCGAGGCGCGGGGGCTGTTCGTGTGAATGGCCCGCGCGATCAGCTCTTTGCCGGTACCCGACTCGCCCTGGATCAGGATGTTGGCCTCGGAGCGCGCGGCCTTGTGGACCAGCTCGAACACCGAGACCATCGCCGGGCTCCGGCCGATGAGCTGATCGAGGCCGACCGGCGGCGCGAGGGACTCCCGGAGGCGCCGGTTCTCCTCGACCAGCCGCCGCTTCGCCACGCCTCGCTCCACGGCCAGCCGCAAGGTGTCGTTCGAGGGCAGCGGCTTGAGGAGATAGTCGAACGCGCCGGCGCGGATCGCCTCGACCGCCGACTGGATCGTCCCGTGACCCGTGATCACCACGACGACGATGTCCGGGTCGAGCTCGAGCGCTCGCCCGAGGACCGCCATCCCGTCCACCCGGGGCATCTGGAGATCGGTCAGGACGACGTCCGGCCGCTCCTCCTCCAGAAGCCCCAGCGCCCGCTGGCCGTCGGTGGCCGTGATGCAGGTGTACCCGTCGCGCTCGAGGACACGGACCCAGTTCGCCACGACGTCCGGCTCGTCGTCCACGATCAGCACCCGCGCGCCGTGCTTCATCCATCCCCCTTCCCGGCCGGCGCCTCGCATGGAACCCGGCGTCCCCTCATCATACAGCCGCCCGGACCCTCGCTCGCCCACCGGCGGGCCGCGGCCGACCGCCTTGACAGTCACCGGCGGCTTCTGTATGCAACAAAGAGCTTCACCCTGTCCTACTCCGGCAACGATCTCTGATCGGCCAGAAGAGCCGAGGAGCCTCCCATGGAGCTCGCCGGTAAGGTCGCGCTCGTGACCGGCGCCGCCCGAGGGATCGGGCGCGGCATCGCGCTCGCGCTCGGCGGCGAGGGTGTCCACCTCGCGCTGGCCGACCTCGGCACGGCGGAGGACCCCGCTCTCCCCTACCGGCTGGCGCGCCCCGCCGATCTGGAGGAGACCGCCCGCCTGGCGGCAGGCGGCGGGGTGCGGGTCGTCTCCCTCGTGGCCGACGTCACCCGGCCCGCCGACGTCGCCGCGATGGTGACCGAGACCGTGCGCCAGCTGGGTGGGCTCGATATCCTCGTGAACAACGCCGGCGTGATCGTGGCCGGGCCCTTCGAGGCGCTGACGCCAACCCAGCTCGACCGCCTGATGGCGGTCAACGTGAAGGGTGTCGTCCTCTGCACGCAGGCGGCGCTGCCGCACCTCAGGCAGCGTGGCGGGGGCGCCATCGTCAACGTCGCCTCGATCGCCGGCAAGACCGGCCGGGCCTTCACCGCCGCCTACTCCGCTTCCAAGTTCGCGGTTGTCGGCCTCACGCAGGGGCTCGCCCAGGAACTGGGGCCGGCAAACATCCGGGTCAACGCGGTCTGTCCAGGGCTCCTCCGCACGGCGATGTGGCTCGACGTCGTCGGGCCGGCCCGGGCGGCCTCGCTCGGCGTCCGGCCCGAGGAGGCGTTCGACGAATTCGTCCGGCGGAACACCCCGCTGGGCCGCGAGCAGACGCCCGCCGACATCGGGGAAGCCGTCGTGTACCTCTGCCGGGCCGACAACGTCACCGGCGTGGCGCTGAATGTCGCCGGCGGCGTCGAAATGCACTGAGTCGTGGGAGGGGGCCTCGACGGCCCCTCCGAATCCTTCGATCGCCCCCGTGACGATCAGGTCTCGAGCGCCGTCCGAAGGCCGGCGCAATGGCGGGCCCACGCTTCGGGCCCGCCCGGCCACTCGAAGGTGATCCCGCCGGTCAGAAACGAGCCGGCCTCCTCCCCTTCCGCCCGGTCCGCCACCACGTCGCGCACCTGCAGCTCGAACCGCGTCAGCCTGGGGTTCGTCGTGGCCGCCGGCAGCGGGACGGCGTCCGCCTTCACGTAGAGATTGAGCCCGGCGTCGGCGAAGACCAGGGTGGCTCGCCCGGAATCGCGCAGGTGGGTCGACGAGCGCGTCCCGACGTGGAGGACGAGGCGGATGCGCCCGGCATCGAGGGCGCGCAGCTCGGCGTAGGAGACGAGCGCGGGGTGCGGCCGGCCGTAGGGATCCACGGTCACCAGCACGATGGCCTGGCCGTAGTGCTCGGTGGCGTCGGACGCGACGAGGCGCGCCAGCAAGTCGTCCGGGAGAAAAGGACCGAGCGAGCGAGACACGGGAGGGCCCTCTCCCTCCCCGCAGGGAGGGAGAGGGATCAGCAGCTCCGCCTAGATGTCGAAGTAGAGCGCGAACTCGTAGGGATGCGGGCGCAGCCGGACCGCATCCAGCTCGTTCTTCCGCGTGTACTCGATCCGGGTCTCGATGAGGTCAGGGGTGAAGACGTCACCCTTCAGCAGGAAGTCGTGATCTTTCTCGAGGTTGTCGAGCACCACGTCGAGCGACCCGGGCAGCTGCTTGACAGACTTGGCCTCGTCGGGCGGCAGCTCGTAGAGGTCCTTGTCGATCGGCGCTCCCGGATCGATCTTGTTGACGACCCCGTCGAGTCCGGCCATCAGGCAGGCCGCGAACGACAGGTACGGGTTGCAGGACGGATCCGGCGTGCGGAACTCGATCCGCTTGGCCTTCTCCGACCGGGAGTACATCGGGATCCGGACGCAGGCCGATCGGTTCCGCTGGCTGTAGACCAGGTTGATGGGCGCCTCGTAGCCGGGCACCAGCCGCCGGTAGGAGTTGGTGGTGGGCGCGATGATCGCGCAGAGGGCCGGGGCGTGCTTGAGAATCCCGCCGATGTAGTGAAGACACGTCTTGGAGATGTCGGCGTACCCGCCCACCTCGTAGAAGAGGTTCTTGCCGTTCTTCCAGAGCGACTGGTGCGTGTGCATGCCGGAGCCGTTGTCCTGGAAGATCGGCTTGGGCATGAAGGTCACGGTCTTCCCGTGCTTGAGCGCGGTGTTCTTGGTGACGTACTTGTACCACATCACGGCATCGGCCATCTTGGTCAGCGTGTTGAACCGCATGTCGATCTCGGTCTGGCCGGCGGTCCCCACCTCGTGGTGGTGCACTTCGATCTTGACCCCGACCGACTCGAGATTCAGGACCATCTCCGACCGGAGGTCCTGGAAGTGGTCCATGGGCGGGACCGGGAAGTAACCCTGCTTGTACCGCGGCTTGTAGCCGGTGCTCTCCTTCCCCGAGTTCCAGAAGCCTGCCTCCGAGTCGATCTGATAGAAGCCGTAGTTGTAGCTCTGATCGAACTTGACCGAATCGAGGATGAAGAACTCGAGCTCGGGACCGATGTAGACCGTGTCGGCGATGGCCGTCTGCTTCAAGAAGAGCTCGGCCTTCTGGGCCACGTACCGCGGATCCCGCGAGTAGGGCTCCATCGTCACGGGGTCCTTGACGTTGCAGATGAGCACCAGCGTGGGGACGGCGGTGAAGGGATCCATCTGGGCGGTCACCGGGTCGGGCATCAGGAGCATGTCGGACTCGTCGATCGTCTGGAAGCCGCGGATCGACGAGCCGTCGAACCCGATTCCTTCGGCGAACAGCTCCTCGGTCAGCTCAGCGACTGGAATCGAGAAGTGCTGCCACAGACCGGGCACGTCGATGAAGCGCAGGTCGACGATCTTCGCACCCTTGTCCTTGGCCAGCTTGATCACGTCCTTCGGCGTCATGCCGTTCCTCCATCACCTTCCGTCGGAGTTGCAATGCCAGAGGGCCTGCGGGACCCGCCGTCGTCACCAGCGGCCGAATTCTAGCCGACCGCCCGGATCAATTCAATCGGCTTCCCCGACGACACACCACGCCCGCCGCTACACCGGCGGTAAGCAACCGCCGTGCCCCGTGGGCCGGCGAACCTCCGGGCGGAAAATCGCGGGGATGGGCGGGCGGACGGCGCGGGGAGCGCTCCCCCGTGCCGCTTTCCTGGGCACGTGCCCACGAGGGAGGCAGGTCCGACGACCGGGCGGCCTTGCGCCGCGGCCACGCGACCTTTAGTCTCTCTGGGAACCCGATCCTCGAGGAGGCCCCCCATGACCACGGACGTCGAGGCCCTGGAGACCCTGTCCCGCGAGCTCCTGGCGACGGCGGCCCGGTACTTGCCGGGCGCGTGCCTGGGCCAGAACACCCTGCCGACCGAGCTCGCCTTCGTGGCGGATCACGGGGAGGGCGCGCGACTCGTCGATGTCCGCGGGCGCACCTACCTCGACTTTGTGCTGGGCTCGGGTCCCCTGCTGCTCGGTCACGCCCATCCCGCGATCGTGAAGGCAGTCCAGGACCAGGTGGCGAAGGGGTCCACCTATTTCTGGCTGAGCGAGCCGTCGATCCGCCTGGCCGAGGAGGTCGTGCGGGCGGTGCCCTGTGCCGAGCAGGTCCGCTTCGTGTCCACCGGAACGGAGGGCACGATGTTCGCGGGGCGCATGGCGCGCACGTTCACCGGGCGCGAGAAGATCCTCAAGTTCGAGGGAGGCTGGCACGGCCTCCACGATTACGCCATGGTCGGCAACTGGCGGATTCCCTCCGAGCAGCCCTACCCCAGTCCCCCTCCCGACGTCGGGGGAATCCCGCGCGGCGCCCTCGAGAGCGTGCTGGTCGCGCCGTTCAACGACCTCGAGACGACCGCGCAGATCACCGCCCGCCACGCCGACGATCTGGCCGCGATCATCGTGGAGCCGCTCCAGCGCGCGATCCGGCCGCGGCCCGGCTTCCTGGCGGGTCTCCGCGACCTCGCCCGCCAGCACGGCGCCCTTCTCATCTTCGACGAGGTGGTGACGGGCTTCCGGCTGGCGTACGGCGGGGCCCAGGAGCGCTATGGGGTCGTCCCCGACCTCGCGGTGTTCGGCAAGGCGCTGACGGCCGGGTTCCCCCTGGCCGCCATTGCCGGCCGGGCGGACGTCATGGCCACCGCCCACCCGGCCCGCAAGGGCACGCTCGACTACGCCGGTCTGTCGGGCACCCTGAGCGGCAACGCGCTGGCCTGCGCGGCCGGCGTCGCCGCGCTGGGAGAGCTCCGCCGGCCCGGCGTGTATCCGCGTCTCCACGCGCTCGGCGAGCGACTCCGCCGCGGAATCGGCGAGCGCGCGGCCCGGGTCGGCGTGCCCCTCCAGGCGATCGGAGACGGACCGATCGCGCAGGTCTTCTTCGTGGCGCCCGAGGCCGATCTCGCCTCCGAGCGGGCCTTGCGGACGGCCGATGCCAAGCGCGCGACGCGCTTCGGGCTCGAGCTCCTCGCCCGCGGGCTCTTCGTGGTTCCCAACACCAAGCTCTACATCTCGCTCGCCCACACGGAGCGCGACATCGACTGGGCCCTGGGTGTGATGGAGGAGGTCCTGCGCGAGATGCGCTGAGGTCGCGGCCGTTCTCCGGGGGGCGCGGAGGCCCGCGTCGGGTCGGAATCTCCGCGGGTGATGCGGTGACGTCCCACACGCATTCCACGCGGGTGTGCGGCGTTCTCGGGGTTATTCGCCCCCTTGCGTTGCGACCGGAATCGGCATACGATCGGTCGCTGTGAAGCGGGTCCGGCGCGCGTCGAACGGAGGTCCGTCCGTGGAATTCGGCTTCGCCCTTCCGAGCCGAGGGCCGCTCGCCAAGCCTGGAATCCTCGTTCGTCTCGCCCGGAAGGCAGAGGCCCTCGGATACTCGTGCGTGACCGTCTCCGACCACATCGTCCTCCCGACCAAGAGCTCGGCACCCTACCCCTACAGCCCGTCCGGCGAGTTTCCGGGTGGGGCGCGGCAGGATTACCTCGAGCCCTTGATCCTGATGGCCTGGCTCCTGGCGGCCACGCGCCGGATCCGGGTCGGCACCAGCGTCCTGGTGGTCCCCTACCGGAACCCGGTCGTGACGGCCAAGCAGCTCGCCACCCTCGACGTGCTCTCGGGAGGACGCGTCATCGTGGGGTGCGGGGTCGGCTGGTGGCCCGAGGAGTTCCAGGCACTGGCGGCTCCCCCGTTCGGTGAGCGCGGGGCCGTCACCGACGAGTACATCCGGGTGATGAAGGACCTGTGGACGCGGGATGACCCCGGGTTCACCGGAAAGTACTACCAGGTCAGCGACGTGACGCTCCTGCCGAAGCCGGTCCAGAGGCCGCATCCCCCGATCTGGATCGGGGGCCACACGGGCGCGGCGCTCCGTCGTGCCGGCGAGCTCGGCGACGGGTGGCATCCCATCGGGCTGCGGGCGCCCGCTGGCCTCACCCCGGCGGAGTACGCCGAGAAGGCTCAGCAGGTGCGGGCCTATGCGGCCCGGGCCGGGCGCCGGTCGGAGGCGATCCTCCTGACCCTCCGGGCCCCGCTCGAGATCTGGCCGAGCCGGCGCTCCCGCTCGGCCAAGCCGGCCGGGGGGACGGTGCTCCAGGGGAGCCCCTTGCGGGGGCCGGCCGAGAAGGTCGCCGGTGACATCCGGGCCTACCGCCGGGCCGGCGTTCAATTCTTCATCTTCGACTTCACGGAGCAGGACCCGCGCGCCATGGTGGAAACCATGGAGCACTTCGCGACGGAGGTCCGGCCCAAGGTGACGCGGGCCCGATGAGACGGCCCGGGCCGATCCCCGTCGCAGCCCGCCGTCCTCGGTCGTCGGCGGGCCTCGCCGGACCCGGTCGCGCTGCTGATCCGAAGGTATCCCGATGAGACGGCCCGGTTCGATCGCCCGATTCCACCCCACGGTCAGTCCGAAGGTATCCCGGTGAGCTCCCGGGGTCCGGCGTCCGCCACGCTCACGTCCGAGGGTCGGGTCGCCCGGCTGGCCACGGTGGACGAGACCGGGTACCCTCACCTGGTCCCTGTGTGTTATGCGACGGACGGACGCGCCTATTACTCCGCCCTCGACGCCAAGCCGAAGCGAATCCCTCCCGAGCGGCTCCGCCGGGTGCGGAACATCCGTGCCAATCCTCACGTGGCCCTCTTGATCGACCACTACGAGGAGGATTGGCGGCAGCTCCGGTACGTCATGGTCCAGGGGCAGGCCGAGCTGCTGGCCGGGGGACCCGAGTGGGAAGCCGCCCGCGGTCTCCTCCAGGCCAAGTATCCGCAGTACACGACGATGCCATTGAGCCAGTCCGGGCTCATGATCAAGATCACGCCCGAGCGCGTGATCGCCTGGAGCGCTTCGACGTGAGCGGACGGCGCGCGCTCTCGCCGGCCCTGGAGACCGCCCTCGACCGGGTCACCGCCGGCCGCCCGCTCGACCGCGCCGCCGGCGTCGCGCTCGTCGAGGCGACGCCGGGCGAACTGCCGGTGGTGCTGGAGGCCGCCGCCGCCGTTCGCGACGCCGGCAAGGGCCGGACGGTGACCTACTCTCGCAAGGTCTTCCTGCCCCTCACCAACCTGTGCCGGGACGATTGCGGATACTGCACCTTCAAGCGCGACCCCGGGCAGCCCGGAGCCCACACGATGAGCCTCGACGAGGTCCTGGCGGTCTGCCAGGCCGGGGCGCGGCTCTCGTGCAAGGAGGCCCTGCTGAGCCTCGGCGACAAGCCGGAGGCGCGGTTCCCCGAGCATCGCGCCTGGCTGCGCCGGCGGGGGTACCGCACGACACTGGAATACCTCCGCGCGGCGTGCGAGGCCATCGTCCGGCACACGTCCCTCCTGCCGCACGCCAACCCGGGCCTCATGCGCGAGCGGGACATCCTGGCGCTCCGGGACTGCAATGCGAGCCTCGGCCTCATGCTCGAGACCTCGGCCGACCGCCTGGGGGCTCCGGGCGGTCCCCATGATCACGCTCCCGACAAGCCGCCGCGGCTCCGGCTCCGGACGCTCGAGGCGGCGGGGCGGGTCGGCGTCGCCTTCACGACGGGGATCCTGATCGGCATCGGCGAGACACGGGCCGAGCGTGTCGAAGCGCTCCTCGCCATCCGCGAGGTGCACGAGCGGTACGGGCACGTACAGGAGGTCATCGTCCAGAACTTCCGCGCCAAGCCCGGGATCCCCATGGCGCGGCACCCCGAGCCCGACCTCGACGAGTTGCGGCGCACCCTCGCTGTGGCCCGCCTCCTGCTGGGTCCCGCGATGAACGTGCAAGCGCCGCCGAACCTCTCCCCCGGCACGTATCCGAGCCTGATCGCGGCCGGCCTGAACGACTGGGGCGGGATCTCGCCGCTGACCATCGACTACATCAACCCCGAGGCCCCCTGGCCGCACCTCGGCACACTGGCGGCGGCCACGGCGGCGGCGGGGCACCGCCTCCGCGAGCGCCTGGCGATCTACCCCGAATTCATCGACCGGCCGGGATTCGTTCCCGAGACGCTCCGGTCGCGGGTGGCTGCCGGCGTGGACGACCGCGGCCTCGTGCCGGAGTGGCCGCCGGCCATGGCGCATGCCGGAGGCATGGCGTGAGCGGATTCGCGGCAATCTGGGACAGGCTCGCTCGACCCGTGCGCGCGGCGCTCGCGCGGGCGCTGGACGGCGGGGAGCTGTCCGACGCCGACGGCCTCGCGCTGGCCCCCGTGACCGGCCGCGAGCTGACGGCGCTGGCTCTCGTCGCCGACGAGGTGCGGGCCCGCCAGGTCGGCGACGTGGTGACCTACGTCGTCAATCGCAACATCAACTTCACCAACGTCTGCATCAAGCACTGCACGTTCTGCGCCTTCAGCCGCGACCATCGGGAGGAGGAAGGCTATTTTCTCCCCGTGGAGGAAGTCGTGCGCCGGGCCCGTGAGGCGCGGGAGCTCGGGGCCACCGAGGTGTGTATCCAGGCCGGACTCCCGCCCAAGCTCGACGGCCGCTTCTACATCGACCTCTGCCGGGCGATCGCGCGCGAGCTTCCCGACCTCCACATCCACGCGTTCTCGCCCGAGGAGGTCCTCTACGGCGTGACGCGCTCCGGCCTGTCCGTCCGGGAGTACCTGGCCGAGCTCCGGGCGGCCGGCCTGGGGACGCTGCCGGGGACCTCCGCGGAAATCCTGGATGACGGGATCCGCGACGTCATCTCACGGGGACGGATCACGACCCGCCAGTGGCTCGACGTGATCACCACGGCGCACCGGCTCGGCATCCGGACGACGTCGACGATCATGTACGGCCACATCGAGACGCCGGCCCACTGGGTACGGCACATGACGCTCCTCCGCGACGTCCAGAAGGACACCGGTGGCTTCACGGAGTTCGTGCCCCTATCGCTCATCCACCAGGAGGCGCCCATGTACCGGCGCCACCTCGTGCCCGGCGTCCGCTCCGGCGCCACCGGAGCGGAAGTCGTCCGCATGCACGCGCTGGCCCGGCTCATGCTGGGCGCCACCTTCCGCAACATCCAATCGTCCTGGGTCAAGGAGGGGCCCAAGCTCGCCCAGATGCTCTTGACGTCGGGGGCCAACGACCTCGGCGGCACGCTGATCAACGAAAGCATCTCCACCTCGGCGGGCGCCCCCTATGGGCAGTTGGTGCCGCCCGCGGAGCTCCGGCGGATGGTGCGCGACCTGGGGCGCATTCCGGCCCAGCGCAGCACCACGTACGACGTCTTGAAGGTCTACGATGACGACACGGCGGCCGACCCCGAGCCCCTCGACGCGGTTTCCGACCCGGAGGCTCGGTTCGGCTCGTACCGACGTCTGACCGCAGCGAAAGAGTTCCGCTTCGCGCCCTCGCTGGCCACCGGCCCGGCGCGGGCCCCGGCTGGGCGCGACGACGACAGCGCCACGTGGAAGGCAGCACGCCCGGGCTTGCCACCCCCGTGCGGTGGCACAACCACAACTCCCTGAAAAGGAGGCGCGTCCAATGGCGAAGATGATGACGAAGTCGCAGGTGGTGTCACACCTGGCCGAGAAGTCGGAGCTGACCAAGAAGCAGGTGGCGAGCTTCATGGACGAGTTCCAGGCGCTGGCGGTCAAGGAGGCTAAGAAGAACGGCTTCATCGTTCCTGGATTCGGTAAGCTGGTGCTCTCGAACCGGAAGGCGCGCATGGGGCGCAACCCGCAGACCGGAGAGCCCATCAAGATTCCGGCCAAGCGCGTGGTTCGCTTCCGCGTCGCCAAGGCCATGAAGGACGCGATCCTCGGCGGAAAGAAGTAGCGACGCCCCATGCCGCGGTCGGCCCGGCGGCCGGCGTCCGGTCCGGCGGCCGAGCCGGCTCCGACCGCTCCCGAGCCCCGAACCTGGCAGGGGATCGTGTTCGGCCCGTGCCAGGCCGGGGCGGCGGAGGTCCGGCGGCTGTTCGACTTCGCGGGGGCCTGGGCTCCTGCATCCGGGCCAGGAGAGCTGTCGTGGGACGCCCGAGCCGAGGGCCGGGTCGTGGGGGGCATCCTCGTCGAGCGCCACGGCGAACAGGGATTCGTCCACGGTCCGGTGGTGGTCGAGCCGCCGCGGGCGGTCGAGCCCCTGGAGGTGGCCGCCCAGCTCATCGAATCCCTCCTGGTCCAGGCGACCAGTGTTCCGGTGAACACGCTGTTCACCCGTCCCCAGGGGCTCGACCGGCTGTGGGTTCGATACGGGTTCGTCCCCGTCCCGGAGGCCTCCCTGCCCACCGGCTTCCGAGACCGACCCGGGTCCGGCCTCCATGCCTGGCGGCGGCCCGGGACCTATACGATTGCCGTGCCCGACGTGGAGGGCCGTCGTCGCGGCCGATAGTGCCGGCTGTGAGTGACCAGGCGCCCACGACCGACCGTGCTATGTATCGAGCAGCGCGCCGAGCGGCGGCTTAGCCGCCGCAACCCTCCTGGGGGAGGTTTGGGAGGAGGCCGTCGAGGCCAACTCCCATGAGAGAAGCGCCGATGATCGTGGCGCTGGCGGGTGGGACCGGTGCCGCCAAGCTCCTCCGGGGCGTCCTCCGGGTGGTGGATCCGGCCCGGCTCTGGGTCGTCGGGAACACGGGTGACGATCTGGAGTGCTGGGGGCTCCACGTCTCGCCGGACCTCGACTCGGTGGCGTACGCCCTGGCCGGACTCCTCGACCCGGTGAGGGGGTGGGGAGTCCAGGACGACACGTTCCACTGTCTCGCGGCAATGGGGCGGCTCGGCCGGGACACCTGGTTCAGTCTCGGCGATCGCGACCTCGCGACCCATCTCCGCCGGACGGAGCTCCTGCGCGGCGGGGCGCCGCTGTCGGTGGCGACGCGCGCGATCTGTGACGCCCTCGGCGTCAGAGCGCGGCTCGTGCCGATGTCGGACGACGCGGTCCGTACGCGGATCCGCACCCCGGGGGGCTGGCTCGACTTCCAGGAGTTCTTCGTCCGCGAGAAGGCTGAGCCCGAGGTCTGCGAGGTGGTCTACACCGGGGCCGCGGAGGCCCGACCCGCCCCCGGCATCCTGGACGCCATCGCTGGCGCCGAGGCGATCATCGTCTGCTGCTCGAACCCCGTGACGTCGATCGGCCCGATCCTCGCCGTCCCCGGCCTGGTCGAGGCCCTGGCCGACACCCCGGCGCCGGTCGTCGCCGTCAGCCCCATCATCGGTAACGCGCCGGTCAGCGGCCCGGCCGGGAAGCTCCTCCGCGCCCGCGGTCTCCCCGTCTCGGCCCTGAGCGTCGCCGACGTCTATGCGCCGTGGCTCGATGTCCTCGTCCTCGACGACGAGGACGCCGCGCTGGCCCCCGCCCTCCGCGAGCGTGGCGTTCAGCCGGTCGCGACCGACACGCGCATGCGCGACGCCGCCGCCGAGGCCGCCCTGGCCCGCGCCGTCCTGGGCGCCGTGGAGCTCTCGCCGTGAAAGTGGCCGTGGTGCCGGCCAAGGACTTCGGCGCCGCCAAGCAGCGGCTCGCCCGGGCCCTGCCCGCGGAGGCGCGATCGGCTCTGGCGCGCGCCATGCTCGAAGACGTGCTGGCGGCGCTCGGCGATGGGGGTCTGGACCGCATCGTCGTGGTGACGCCCGACGCCGAAGCCGCCGCGCTGGCCGAGCGCTATGGCGCCACGGTGCTCGCCGAGCGCGAGAGCGCGGGCCACACCGCGGCGGTCGCCCATGGCTTCGCCGTCGCCCGTGAGCTGGGAGCGACCGTCGTGCTCACGGTGCCGGGCGACCTCCCGTGCCTCACCGCGGAGGAGGTCCGGGCGGTTCTGACCGCGTGCGGCCGCCCCCCGGCGGCCGTCTTCGTCCCGTCGCGGAGCGGCCTCGGCACCAACGCGGCGTGTCTGGCCCCGCCTGACGCGGTCCCGCTCCGGTTCGGCGAGCCCTCCTTCGCCGATCATCTCGCAGCCGCCCGCGCGCGCGGTCTCGAGCCCGTCGTCCTCACGCTTCCGGGCGCCGGGCTCGACATCGACGGCCCCGAAGACCTGGAGGCGCTCGCCGCCCACGGCCCCCGGACGCACGCCGGACGGGTGCTCCGCGCCTTCGGCTACGGCACGGGCGCCCAGACGCCGCGGCTCGAGGTGCTCGGGATCCGCGGCCTGCCCGAGGTGCGGCCCGGGAACGACCTGGCGGCCTTGATCGTCGAGGCGGCCGCTGTCCAGGGGATCGGCCTCGCCGACGGGGACATCCTGGTGGTGAGCCAGAAGGTCGTGTCGAAGGCGGAGGGCCGCCTGGTCCTGCTGGCCGACGTCACCCCGTCCCCCTTCGCAGCCGAGGTGGCGCGGGGCCTGAAGAAAGATCCCCGGCTCGTGGAAGTCATCCTGCGGGAATCGCGGCGCATCGTCCGGATGGACCGGGGCATCCTCATCACGGAGACCCATCACGGCCAGATCTGCGCGAACGCGGGGGTGGATCAGTCGAATGCGGGCGCCGGTCTGGTGAGTCTTCTGCCCGAAGACCCCGACGCCTCGGCGCGCGGGCTGTGCGAGCAGATCCGCGCGCGGTCCGGCGCCGAGGTGGCGGTCATCATCGCCGACACCTTCGGGCGCCCGTGGCGCGAAGGCCTCCAGAATGTCGCGATCGGCGTGGCCGGGATGCGCCCGCTCAAGAGCTATCTGGGCGTCCCGGACGCCCACGGCTACACGCTCCAGGCCACGGTCATCGCGGCGGCTGACGAGCTGGCGAGCGC
>DASYQW010000137.1 GCA_036005065.1 Candidatus Methylomirabilota bacterium
GCCCCGACGCCCAGCGGGCCGAAGAAGGCGCCGCTGTCGAGGCCGAGGAGCCCGTGGGTCACCGAGCCGCGCCGCCCGAAGAGGTAGATGAAGGCGAGGCCCAGGACGAACGCCGGCGTGATGATGGGCAGCACCGAGAGCGGGGCCAGGAGGCGGCGGGTCGGGAGACGGCTCCGCGCGTCGAGAAGCGCGAAGGCGAGGCCGAGGCCGGTGGCGATCACGCCCACCAGGAGGGCGAGGAGAAAGCTGTTGCGGAGGGCGCCCCGGGCCGCCAGGAGCAGGCCCGCCAGGCCGCCGATCGCGACGAACGCCACCACCCGCGCGGCGCCCGCGCCGCGGCGCCGGCCGTGGAGCGTCCACGCGAGAGCCGCGGCGAGGCCCGCCGCGCCACCCCACAGGGCCGCCACGCCGGGCGCCACCGGCAGGGCCTCGTGCGCGACCAGCAGGAAGATCGGTGAGCCGAGCGTCTTGAGGAAGACGTCGGGTGTGACGTGACCCTGGACCACCACGCTCGCGTGCAGCATCGCCACCAGAGGGTAGACGACGAAGAGGCCCACCAGCAGGCTCGCCCAGAGAATCGCCGCCCCCACGAAGCCGCCGCCCCGCACGAGCCCGGCCCGGGCCAGCCCGAGCCCGCTGACGGTGAGGAGGCTCAGCGTGGTGACGAGCGCCCCCACGCCGAGCGGCGCCTCCGAGGCCACGACCCAGCCGAGCGCCAGCAGTGTGCCACCGCCGGCCGTCACCACCAGGGCCCGGCCGGTCCGGCGCGTCGGACGGGCCAGGGCCACCAGGAAGGTCAGGAGGAGGGTGAGGCCGACCGTGGCGGCGAGCCGGTGCGACGCTGCGAGGGCGAGCCCCGACGCCACGGGTCCGCCGACGGCCGCGCCTCGTGACCAGGGCAGACCGGCGAAGGCCCCGAGGCCCAGCGCCGCCCACCAGGTGGCCGCGCGGCGGGTCATGGCCCGGGACGAGGCCCGGCGCGCCCGTCAGCGCGGGATGGGGAACACCTGCTCCGTCCAGCGCTTGATCAGCGCGTCCCGGACCGCCGGTGTTCCGTACTTGCCGAAGTCGTAGGCGATGACCTTGGCGTCCTCGAATCGCGGCACGTCCCTGTCGACGGCCGCGCGGCTGTGAGACTGGACGCTCACCTCGCCGTTCTGGGGCCCGAGCTTCTGGTTCTCCGGGTCCAGCGCCCAGTCGATGAACCGGAGGGCGCTGACCCGGTTGGGCGCGCCCTTCACCAGGCTGAGGGCGCCGATCTCGTAGCCGGTCCCGTCCCGGGGCGCGACGAAGCGGATCGGGAAGCCCTTCCGGGCCCGCTCCACCACGTCATTGGCGAAGGAGACGCCGACCGCGACCTCCCCCCGGCCCGCCAGGAGGCTCGGGTCGCCGCCGCTCCGCGTGTACTGGGCGACGTTCTTGTGGATCGCCTTCAGCAGCTCGAAGCCCGGCTCGTCACCGTAGATCTGCACGATCGTCGTCATCATCACGTAGCCGGTGCCGGACGTGTTGGGGTTGGGCATGGCGACGAGGCCCTTGTACTTCGCGTCGCCGAGATCCTTCCAGGTCTCGGGTACCGGCAGGTTCTTCTCCCGCAGAATCTGCTCGTTGACGCCGAAGCCATGGAGGCCGGTATAGAGTGGGATGTAGTGACCGTCCACCGCCCGGACGAGCTCCCGCCGCAGCTCCGCCCACGCCTTCGGCTGGAAGAACTCCAGGAGTCCGTCGGCCTGCGCCACCCAGTGGGAGTCGCCGCTGCCGCCGAACCAGACGTCGAAGGTCGGGCTCGCCTTCTCGGCCCGGACCCGGGCCAGGGCGGCTCCCGAGCTGAGCCGGACGAACTCCGTCTGGATCCCGGTCGCCTTGCCGAACTCGCGCTTGACGGCCTCGCACCAGGCCGGGTCGGGACTGCACAGGAGGTTGAGCCGCCCCTGGGCACGCACCGGGGTCGCGGCGGCCCCGAGCAACCCCAGGAGTACCAACGCGATCAGGCCGAGTCGGGTGCGCATCGTTTTGCCCTCCGCCCGGATGTGGGGAGTCGCCGGCGTTGAGGTTGCCACGATAACGCAATATAGTATCCGAAACCAGTGGCCTGGCGTACCGCCCCAACCCCGGAGGGCCGCGATGAGCACCGTTCGACTGACCATGGCCCAGGCGCTCGTGCGATACCTGTGCGCGCAGCGGAGCGAGGTGGACGGCGCCGAGGGCCCGCTGGTCGCCGGGGTCTTCGCCATCTTCGGCCACGGCAACGTGGCCGGCCTCGGCGAGGCGCTCTACGCCGTGCGGGGCGAGCTGCCGACCCTGCGGGCGCACAACGAGCAGGCCATGGCCCTCGCCGCCATCGCCTTCGCCAAGGCGTCGAGCCGCCGGCGTCTCCTGGCCTGCACCACCTCGATCGGCCCGGGAGCCACCAACCTGGTGACGGCCGCCGCCGTCGCCCACGTCGACCGCCTCCCGCTCTTGCTGCTGCCCGGCGACGTCTTCGCCGGCCGTGGCCCCGACCCCGTCCTCCAGCAGGTCGAGGACTTCGGCGACCCGACCGTCACCGCCAACGATTGCCTGAGGCCGGTGTCGCGCTACTGGGACCGGATCACGCGGCCGGAACAGCTTCTCAGAAGCCTCCCCGCCGCCATCGACGTCCTCACCGACCCGGCGGCCTGCGGGCCGGTGACGCTGGCCCTGCCCCAGGACGTCCAGGCCGAGGCCGCCGACTATCCCGAGTCCTTCTTCCAGCCGCGGATCCACCGCCTCCGGCGGCCGGGCCCCGACCCGGCCGAGCTGTCGGCCGCCGCCGAGTCACTGCGTCGCAGTGCCCGGCCGCTCCTCGTCGCGGGGGGCGGCGTCCACTACTCGCTCGCCTGGGAGGCGCTGCGCGCGTTCGCCGAGCGCCACGGCGTCCCGGTGGCCGAGACCCAGGCCGGCAAGGGGGCGCTCCCCTGGAATCACCCCTGTGCCGTCGGGCCCATCGGCGTGACCGGGTCGAGCGCGGCCAACGCGCTGGCGGCCGAGGCCGACGTGGTACTGGCCGCCGGCACCCGCCTCGGCGACTTCGCGACCGGGTCCCGCGCCCTGTTCCAGAACCCGGACCTCGCCATCGTCGGTCTCAACGTCACCGCGTTCGACGCGCGGAAGCACGGCGCCCTCTCGCTCGTCGCCGACGCCCGCCGCGGCCTGGCCGACCTCAGCGCGGCCCTCGGCGGCTGGCGGGCATCCGAGGCGTGGACGGCGTCGGCGGGGCGTCTGGCCGCCGAGTGGAACCGCGCCGTCGACGCTGCCACCACCCCGGGTCACGCCGTCCCGCCGAATGAGGGCCAGGTCATCGGCGCCGTGAACCGGGCCGCCGGGCCCGGCGGCATCGTCGTCTGCGCCGCGGGCGGCCTCCCGGGCGAGCTCCACAAGCTCTGGCGCGCGACCGACCCGAAGGGCTATCACCTCGAGTACGGCTACTCGTGCATGGGGTACGAGATCGCCGGGGGGCTCGGCGTCAAGATGGCCCTCCCGGAGCGCGAGGTGTTCGTGCTGGTCGGGGACGGCAGCTACCTGATGCTGAACTCGGAGATCGCCACCTCGGTGATGCTGGGGAAGAAACTCGTCATCGTCGTCCTCGACAACCACGGCTACGCCTGCATCCACCGGCTCCAGCAGGCGTGCGGGGGCGCGCCGTTCGGGAACATGCTCCACGGGGAGGGCGAGGACGGCTCGCCGCCCGCCATCGACTTCGCGGGCCACGCCCGAAGCCTGGGCGCGGCGGCCGAGCAGGTCAAGTCGATCGCCGACCTCGAGGCGGCGCTCGCGCGGGCCAGAGCCGCGGACCGAACGTCCGTCATCGTCATCGAGACCGATCCTGCCGCCCCCTCGGCGATCGGCGGGGCCTGGTGGGACGTGCCGATCCCCGAAGAGTCGGCTCGGCCCGAGGTGCGCGCCGCTCACGCGCGCTACGCGGAGGCCCGGCGCCGGCAGCGGCGCGAGGGGTAGGTCATTTCGGGGAGGTCTCGGAAGACCCCCCCGAGGCCCCCCCTTCGTGGCGGCGGCGAAGCCGCCGCTCGGAGCACCCCCCGACGCACCACGCGCTCGGTGGTCGGCCCCGGGTTACTCCGACGGAGATTGCGCGGGCGAAGCCCTGTACCGTGAGCGCGCGGTCAGGCTGCACACTGCACGCGGTTAACCCGAGAGGCTACTGATATGGCGGTACGGATCGGCGTCAACCCGATCGGCTGGACCAACGACGACCTCCCCGAGCTCGGCGGCGACATCCCGCTCGAGGTGTGTCTGCGGGAGGCGCGCGAGGCAGGGTACGAGGGCATCGAGCTCGGCCGGAAATTCCCGCGCCGGGCGAGCGAGCTCCGGCCGATCCTGGAGCGTCACGGGCTGGCCCTGGTCTCGGGCTGGTACGGGGCGGAACTGCTCACGCGCTCCGTCAAGGACGAGATCGCCGCCGTCCAGGATCATCTGGACCTCCTCGCCGACATGGGCGCTCCCGTCATGGTCTTCGCCGAGGTGAGCGGCTGCGTCCACGAGCGGCGGGGGATCCCGCTCTCCCGCCGCCCGACGCTCGAAGGCGACGAGGCGTGGCGACGCTTCGGCGACGCGCTGACCGAGGTGGCCGAGCACCTGCAGGGGCGCGGGGTCCGGCTCGCGTATCACCACCACATGGGCACCGTGGTCGAGACCGAGGCGGAGATCGACCGCCTGATGGGGGTCACGGGCGAAGCGGTCGGGCTCCTGCTCGATACCGGGCATCTCAGCTACGCGGGCGGCGACGTGCTCGGCGTGGCCCGCCGTCATGCCGGGCGGCTCCGACACGTGCACTGCAAGGACGTGCGCCCCGCCGTGCTGGCCGAGGCGCAGCGGAAGGATTGGAATTTCCTCGACGCGGTGGTGGCGGGCATCTTCACCGTGCCCGGGGACGGCATCGTGGACTACCCGGCGCTGATGCGGATCCTCGAGGCCGCCGGCTACGCCGGCTGGCTCGTCGTCGAGGCGGAGCAGGATCCGGCCGTGGCCCACCCCCTCACCTACGCCCGCCTCGGGTTCACGCACCTCCAGCGCGCCGTGACGGCCGCGGGCCTCAGCGGACCGTGAGCGTGACCGCCCGGTCCTCCCAGGTGTAGAGGGTGCTCCAGTCCGCGTCGAAGACGCCCACCTTGAGCGTGTAGCGGCCGTCCGGCAAGCCCGCGGGCACGCGCCAGGGCCACAGGTAGGGACGAGCCTGGCCGGGCGTGAAGCCCTGCCGCTCGTAGACGCGTTGGGCGACCCGCCTTCCAGCCGTGTCGTAGATCTCGAGGTCGACGATGATCCCCGACGCCGCGGTGCTCGCGCTCACACGCGTCCGGATCAGCAGGACCGACCCCGGGCCGGCCGTCGGGGGCACGGTCGTCGTCGGCCCGATGGCGAAGCTCGGCGCCCGCCGGCCGCCCGGCCCGATCTTCGCGACGAAGGCGTCCCGGCCGCCGCGACGTGTTCCCTGGAAGGCGCGGGCGGTCGGGAAGTTACCCGAATCGGTGAAGCCGGCCACATAGGCGTTCCCCGCCGCATCCACCGTGACGCCGAGCGCCTCATCGGCCGCGCTCCCCCCCAGGTAGGTGGCGTAGGTGAGCCTGGCGCCCGCCGGATCGAGCCTGGCCAGGAACGCGTCCGAGCAGGGCCCGTCGATGCAGGTCCCGCCCCCGAGCCTCGCCTGCACGGGGTCCGCGATCGGAAAATCGCTCGAGCGAGTGGAGCCCGCGACGTAGGCATGCCCGGAGGCGTCCACCGCGATCCCCTGGCCCCGATCGTCCCCTCGCCCGCCCAGGAAGGTGGCGTAGACGAGGGCCGACCCCCCCGCGTTCAGCTTGGCGACGAAGGCGTCGTACACGTCGAGGCGGCACCCACAGACCGGCTGGAGTGGATGGGCCACCGGAAAGTCGGGGGACTCCGTCAGACCGGTCACGTGGGCCTGACCGGCGCCGTCCACCGCGATGCCGAGGCCCTGATCGAAGCCGCTTCCCCCGAGGTAGGTCGAGTAGACGAGTCTGGTGCCGGAGGGGTCGAGCTTGGCCACGAACGCGTCACCGAACCGGCCACCGAACGTCGCCTGGAGCGCGTTCACCGTCGGGAAGCCCTCCCAGGCGACACCCGTGACGTAGGCCGCCCCGGCGCCGTCCACCGCGATGCCGTACCCCGCCCCGACGCCGAAATCGGCCGAGTAGGCGAGCGAGCCGCCCGGGGCGAGCTTGAGGACGAAGGCGCCGCCCCGGCCGGTCGGGTGGAAGTGGCTCCGGGCCGAGAACACGACGCGCCCTGTGCCCGAGAGGCTGCCGGTCACGTAGGCGAATCCCGCGCCGTCCACCGCGACCGCGTAGGCCGCGTCGCCGAGCGAGCCGCCCACGTACGTCGCGTAGACGAGCCTCCCGCCCGTCGGCCCCAGCTTGGCCACGAACGCTTCGCCGCAGAGCCCGTGGCCGCACGACCCGCTGCGGTTCCCGGACTGGAGCGCGTTCACGGTCGGGAAGTCGGCCGAGTACGTCTCCCCCACGACGTGGACGCTGCCGTCCCGACCCACCGCGATGCCGCGGCCCACGTCGAGGCCGCTTCCGCCGAGGTAAGCGGCGTAGACCAGGCCGGAGCCGTCGGCCCTGAGCTTCGCCACGAAGGCGTCGCCGCCGCCCGCCGGGATGCCGGCGCCCGGGAAGTCCGCGGAGGTGGTCACGCCCGTCACGTACGCGTACCCCGCCGCGTCGACCGCGATCGCGGAGGCTACGTCCAGCCCGCCGCCGCCGAGGAAGCTGGAGTAGACGAGCCGGGGATCGATGACGAGGGCTCGGCGCCGGTCATAGCTGCCGAGTCGGAAGCCGACCTCGCGCGGACCTCGGCGCTCGAAGCCCCCGGAGATCCGGCGCCGGGCACCGCCCACCTCCTGGTAGATCACGGGCCGCTCGATGCGGATCTCGCCGCCGGGGCTCCTCAGCACCAGATGCCCGGCGGCGTCGAGGGTCAGCGCGTCGAGGCCGTCGAAGGCCAGCCGGATGCCCCCGGCATCGGCCCCGGGGGCGACGACGAAGTCGTACTCGAGCTGCCCCTGGCGTCCGTAGTAGACGAGATCCACGCCGGGATAGACGCCCCGGTACACGACCCGGGCATAGGTCGGAATGTCGGTCCGCCAGCCGGCCGGGTCCCGCCCCACGAGATAGTGCGCTCTGGCGGGGAGCTCGTCCCGGCCCGAAACGACCGGCGCCGGGTTTGCCCCCAGCAGCCGCATCCGCACCACGCCGGCCGGGCCCCGACTCGTGGCGACGACGAGCGCCGCCTCGGTGGGCGTCAGGAAGAGCGTGTGACCGGGTGCGCGCGCGAGAAATCGGACCCGGGCGTCGGTCTGCCCCTCGTTCGCCTCGAAGAAGAGCGGGAGCCGGAGATCGTTCGCGGGCGGGCGCGCCGACGCCGTCCCGGCCGGGCCCGTCAACCCGAGGCCGACCGCGAGTGCCCACGTCCCGGCGATTCGACCGAAAGCTCGCATGGCACCTCCCTGGATGTGCTCCTCTCCAGAGGAGCAACGGCTGTGCCAGCTCGGCGGCCCGCGCGCTGGCACGCCGTCGCCGCGGCGGCGCTGCCCGCGACATGCTCGGGCCGGAGATCTCCTTAGAAGGGGCGGGACGGGATGTGCAAGTTTTGCCGGTCGGTGGAGCCGGGCCGCGGCCCGGGCCGTCTCACCGGCGGCGCCAGACGGGGACCTGCTCGATCTCCACCTGCCGGCCACGGACGCGGAGTACGGCCATGCGCTGGCCGTGAGTGGTGCCCTTGGGGGACTGGTACCCCTCGCCGCTGACGACGAACGGGATCCCTTGCTCGACCCAGAGGTGGTGGTCGTGAACGTGACCGGTCAGCGCCGCGTCCAGCCGCACGCGGACGAAGTCGCGCATGAGCTGGGTGGCGAAGGGCTCGTCGTCCAGGTACGCCTCGTGGGTGGGACGGCGGTCGAAGAGCGGCTTGTGCATGGCCACGAACAGCGGCCCCTCCCGGGGGACGTCCAGGATCGCGGCGAACCACCGGTACTGTGTGCTGCGCCGCCAGAACGTGGGCAGGTAGTTGCCGGCATTGTCCAGGACGATGAAGGTGGCGCCGCCCACCACGAACGCGTAGTACGGCGGGCCGAGGGCGCGCATGAACTCGATCCGCTCCGTATTCCGGTAGTCGTGGTTCCCTCGCACGATGAAGACGGGAATCGGCGACTGGGCGACGATCCGCGCGATGTTGGGCATCTGCTCGTCGCCGTAGATGAGGTCGCCCACGTGGAGCAGGAACTCGGCGCCGAGCTCGTCGGCCCGCCGAAGCGCTTCCGGGAACGTCGGGTCGTCCCCGGTGTCCCCGAGGACGGCGAAGGTGACCTCACGACCCCGGTCGACGAGCAGGAGCTGACGGGTCTCCCCGGGCGCGAAGCGGAGGATCCGCGTCTTCCCGGTGCGGTTTTCCTCGACGGGCCCCGAGGCGCGGAGACCGATCCGGCCGGGGACGTTCTCCAGCTCGATCGTGACCGGCCCGGCGCCCGGCTCCGCGACGTGGATCGTCGGGGTCGGCTGCCAGGCGCGGAGGACGAGCCGGTCGGGCCGCGCCTGCCTGACCAGGGCTCCCGTCACGATGAGCGTGTGCCCGGCGTACCGGACGAGGGCGTGGGCCGGCGGCGGATCGAGCTGGACCAGGGTCCTCAGCCGGATCCGCCGGTCCCGGAGGTGGTAGGCTCCGACTTCCACCAGGGGCGCGGCGGCCAGCGCGACCGCCAGGAGCAGGACGACCCACCGGATGATCCGCAAGGCCCGGGGCGGTCAGGCAGAGCGCGGCGGGGCCGTCGCCGGGCGACTGGCTGCCAGCGCGATGTAGCGATTGGTGGCGTCGAAATTGGTCACGATGATCCGGGGCAGGTCACATCATGGTGAGGCCGCCGGAGACCGACACGGTCTGCCCGGTGACGAACTCGGCTTCATCGGAGGCGAGGAACACCACCGCGCCGGCGACGTCCTCCGGCGTGCCCAGCCGGCCCCACGGAATCGCCTTCTTGAGGGCGTCGGCGAGGCCGGGCCGCGCCGCGCTGAACTCGCTCTGGAAGAGCGGCGTCTCCGAGGGTCCCGGGCACACGCAGTTCACGTTGATCCGGTAGCGCGCCATCTCGCGGGCCAGCGTCTTGGTGAAGGCGATGACGCCGCCCTTGGCGGCGGAGTACACGGCCTCGCCGGAGGAGCCGACCCGACCCGCGTCCGACCCGATCGCCACGATCCTGCCGCCGCCCTGGCGGATCATGTGGGGGAGGACCACCTGCGCCAGGTGGAAGTGGGCCTTGAGGTTCAGCGCGATGATCCGATCCCAGAAGGCCTCGTCCGTCTCGAGGAACGGCATGGGCCGGTCCCAGCCGGCGTTGTTGACGAGGATGTGGATGGCCGCCGAGCGCCGCACCACCTCGGCCACGGCCGCCTCGACGTCCGCGCGCACCGTGACGTCGGTCCGGATCGCGTCCGCCTCGCCGCCCGCGCCGCGGATGTCCTCGGCGGCCGCCGTCGCCCCCGCTTCGTTCGAGTCGAGGATCGCGACCCGCGCGCCCTCCCGGGCCAGCGCCCGCGCGATCCCCAGCCCGAGCCCGCTGGCGGCGCCCGTCACGATGGCCGTCCGATCCCTCAGACGCATGACGGTTCAGCCGGAGACGACCGTGACGCCGTGGTCGGCCAGCCGCATCCAGACCGGGCTGCCCACCGGGATGGGATGCGTCACGGCGCGGTCGACGACGAACAGCTCGCCGAGCGCGGTCGCCACGGTGTATTCCATGTGGGTGCCGAGGTACGCGGCCTTGGCCACCGACCCCTTGATCGCCGCTCCACCCGGGGACTCGGTGGCGAGCAGCAGCGACTCCGGACGGATGGAGACCTTCACCGGGCCGGGCGCCGCCCCCCGGTGCGGGAGGCGTCCCTCGACGTCCCCGATCCGCACGCGAGCCTGCTCGCCGTCCCGGGCCATCAGCTCGGCGCTCACCAGGTTGGCGTCGCCGACGAAGTCGGCGACGAAGAGGTTCGCCGGCGCCTCGTAGAGGTCGCGGGGCGTCCCGGCCTGGGCGATGGTGGCGTTGGCCATCACGATGATCCGGTCCGAGACGGCCAGCGCTTCCTGCTGGTCGTGAGTCACGTAGGCCACGGTGAGGTTCAGCTTTTGCTGGAGCTCCCGGATGTCATCCCGCACGCGCCGGCGGAGCTTGGCGTCCAGGTTCGAGAGCGGCTCGTCGAAGAGCAACACCAGCGGCTCGAGCACCAGCGCTCGGGCCACCGCCACCCGCTGCTGCTGGCCACCCGATAGCTCCGAGGGAAGCCGGCGGTCCAGCCCTTCCAGGCCGATGAGCGCGAGCTGCTCTCGGGCCACCGCGTGGGCCCGGGACCTGGGCATCCCGGCGACGATGGGGCCGTAGGCCACGTTCTCGACCACGGTCATGTGTGGGAACAGGGCGTAGGACTGGAAGACCATGCTCACGTTCCGGTCGGCGGCGGACAGCCGGGTCACGTCCCGGCCGCCGATCAGGATCTGCCCCTCGCTGGCGATCTCGAGCCCGGCAATCAAGCGGAGCGTCGTGGTCTTCCCGCAGCCGGAGGGGCCCAGCAAGGTCACGAGCGTGCCGGGCTCGATCGTGAAGGAGACGGCGTCGACGGCCACCACCGGGCCGTAGCGCTTCGTCACCCGCCGAAACTCGACCGAGGCGGCGGCGCGATCCCCGGGCTGCGCCATGATCCCTCCCACGTCCCGCTCCCAGCGCTCGATGCGGCCCCGGCGCTCGGCCGAGCGGCCAGCGCCCGCGACTCCGCGGTCAGCGCCCATCGTACCACTCGGGCGCGCGCTCGGGGTTACCGCCATGCTGGAATCGAGCCGATCGCTCGCTCAGCCGGCCCCCGGCTGGAGTGTCAGCTCTCCGGCGGCGCGCCGGCCGAGGCGGCGCTCGCCGACGGCGACCTGGATCAGGAGGATGGCCAGCAGCATGACGACGATCAGCGCCGAGGAGTACGCGATGGCGAGGCCGAACTCCCCGGCCTCGACCCGTCCCACGATGTAGGCGGTGGCCAGGTTGTACTGGGCGCTCACCAGGAAGATCACCGCGCTGACCGCGGTCATCGCCCGGACGAAACTGTAGACCAGCGCCGCCACCAGGGCCGGGCGGAGGAGCGGGAGCACCACCCGGCGCACCGTGGTGAGCGAGCGGGCGCCCAGGGTGAGCGACGCCTCGTCGAGACTCCGGTCGATCTGGCTCAGGGTGGCGATCCCGGACCGGACGCCGACCGGCATGTTCCGGAACACGAAGCAGATCACCAGGATGGCCCCGGTCCCGGTCAGCTCGACCGGCGGCACGTTGAAGGCGAGGATGTAGCTGACGCCGATCACCGTGCCCGGAATGGCGAAGCTCAACATCGTGCCGAACTCGAACGCGCGCTTGCCGGCGAACGACTGGCGGGCCAGGAGGTAGGCGGTGAGCAGCCCGGCCGCGGCCGTGAGCGGGGCCGAGATCGCCGAGATCTCGAGCGTCGTCCAGAAGGAATTCCAGGCGGCCCCCGTGAAGTGGAGGCCGCGCGGGGTGGCCTCGACCGCGAAGCCGGTCAGGTAGTGCTGGAAGGTCAGCGTGTAGTCGCGCCCGATGGCGCGGACGAAGCCGCCGGCCAGGATCACCCCGTAGATCCCCAGGGTGAACACCGTCCAGGGAACCGTGACCGCGTAGCAGACCCAGGTGAGCCAGCGGGGCAAGGCCGCCGGCAGGCCGGCGTCGCCCTTGCCCGTCACCGTGGTGTAGGCTCGCCGGCCGAGCCAGCGATGCTGCGCGTAGAAGGCGCCCAGCGTGAACCCGAGGAGGACGAGGGCCAGCACGGCCGCCCGGCCCTGGTCGTGGGCGGCCCCCACGACGGCGAAGAAGACCTTGACCGAGAGCACCTCGTAGTTGCCGGACAACACCAGGGGGTTCCCGAAGTCCGCCATGCTCTCGACGAACCCGAGGAGGAACGCGTTGGCGATGCCCGGCCGCATGAGCGGCCATGACACCGTGCGGAATGTCGTCCAGCTCCGTGCCCGCAGCGTCTGGGCGGCCTCCTCCAGGGACGGGCTGATCCCCTGCACCACCCCGATGAGGACGAGGAAGGCGATCGGCGTGAAGGCGAGGACCTGGGCCAGGAACACCCCGGGGAACCCGTAGAGCCAGCGCGTCCGGGGCAATCCGAAGGCGTCGGACAGGAAGGCGGTGACCGCCCCCGAGCGCCCGAAGAGCAGGATCAGCGCCACCCCGATCACGAACGGCGGCGTGATGATGGGGAGCACGGTGAGGGCGCGGAAGACGCCCTTGAGCGGGAACGCCGTCCGGGTGGCCACCAGGGCGAAGGCGAGGCCGAGGAGCGTCGTGCCCGCGCCGACGACGCTGGCCAGGAAGAGCGTGTTCCAGGCGACGCCGCAGCGGACCGGGCCGGTCAGGCAGTCGAGCCCCCACACCGAGCGGTCGAGGAGCTTCTCGAAGAACACCGACGGCGCCACCGCGCCGGCCTCGTCGCGGACGGCGCTCACCAGCACGCTGACGATGGGGAAGAAGACGAACAGGGTGATCAGGGCGACGACCAGCCCCGTCGCCCCGGTCAGGAAGGCGTCGCCGCGGAAGCAGCCCCGCGCCGCGAAGCCGTGGCAGAGCAGCATCAGGAAGGCGAGCGCGACCAGCCCGGCGCCGTAGCCCATGGCGGGCTGCTGCGGTCCCGGCCCGCCGAAGAGACCGGCCAGCCAGCCGGTAGACCACCCCCGGAGCCCGATGGCGAGCCCCTGGGCGGCCATCCAGGCGAGGCCGAGGGCGCCGGCGCCGAGGAGGATCGCGCCGACCCGGGGGTCGTCCCGCGGGCGCCGCCAGGCCAGGAGCGACAGGACCAGCGGCAGCGCCAGCGGGAGGAGCCAGGGCCGCCCGTGAGCCAGGCCTTGCCAGAGCGCGGGGGCGGTCGTGGGGCCGGGGTAGTTCCGGAGCCAGGCCGGGTCCGTCAGGCCGCCATGCGGCAGGCCGTACCATGGCAAGACGGCAAGGCCGAGCCAGCCGAGGACGGTCCACCAGGCGGCGACGCGGGTCATGGCCTCTCGCCGGCCGGAGCCAGGCGCATGCGCGGCCTACTTGGGGAGCGCTTTGACCTCGCGATCCCACTTCTGGAGGAGCCGCCGGCGCTCGGCCGAGGAGCCGTACTTGGCGAAGTCGTAGTTGATCAGCTTGATCTCGGAGAACTTGGGCGCCTGGGGCGGGGCGGCGGCCTTCTTGTTGGAGGGCACCTGGTAGGACCTGGCCTGGGCCCCCAGCGCCTGGGCCTCCGAGGTGAGCGCCCAGTCGTACCACTTCCGGGCGTTCTCGAGGTTCTGCGCGCCCTTGATCAGGCTCATGGAGCCGATCTCGTAACCCGTCCCCTCGCAGGGCGCCACGGCCTTGACCGGATCCCCCTGGACCACATACACGACGATGTCGTGCATGAACGTGATCGCGACCAGGGTCTCGCCGAGTGCCATCGCCTTGGCTGGAGCCGCCCCCGACTTGGTGTACTGGTTCACGTTCTTGTGGAGCTTCTTCAGGTAGTCGAACCCCTGGTCCTCCCCGAAGAGCTGGATCACGGTGGCCAGCAGCGTGTAGGCCGTCCCCGACGAGTTGGGGTCGGCCACCTGGACCTCGTCCTTGAAGCGGGGGTCGAGGAGGTCCTTCCAGCACCTGGGCGCCGGCAGCCCCTTCTGGGCGAGGAGCTTCGCGTTGTAGCCGAACCCGAGGGCGCCGGCGTAGACACCGATCGTCCGGTACTTCGCCTGCTCGGCCTGGCGGACCGCCCAGTCGTGCAGCTCGGGAAGCTTCGGGGACTTGTACTCCAGCGTCAGGCCTTCTTCGGCCGCCTGCAGGTGCGGGTCCCCGGTGCCGCCCCACCAGATGTCGCCCTTGGGATTGGCCGCCTCCGCCTTGACCTGGGCGTAGAACTCGCCAGAGCTCTTCCGGGTCATGTTGACCTTGATGCCGGTGGCCTTCTCGAAGGCCGTGACCATCACCCGACACCATTCCTCCTGGGGTGTGCAGTAGAGGTTCAGCTGCCCCTGGGCCTCGCCCGGCGTCACGGCAGCGCTCAGTCCGAGCGCGGCCACGACGAGGCCGAGAACGAGCGCGCCCATCGTCTTCAGAACAGGCATGGTCGCCTCCTTGGCGCCGGATGGAATGCTCATCGCGCGCCGTCGTACGAGTAGACCTGGAGCTTGCCGTCGGGGATCCGGACGGTGACCGGCCCCGGCTCGACCGGCTCGGACGCATCCACCATCAGCGTCTCGCCTTCGATCCGGACGTAGTGGCGGTAGACCGAGCCGAGGAACAGCCGCTCCTCCAGAACGCCGCGGAGCGCGGCGCCGGCGCCGGCCGCCCCTTCTCCGCCGCGGAGCAGCACCGCGTCGCTCGCCTTGAAGACGAGCGTCGCCGGGCCGCGGATCGGACCCCCGTAGGGAACGCGCTGGCTGCCGACCGCGAGCGCGCCGTCATCGGCGGTCCCCCGGAGCTGGTTGCTGACTCCCAGGAACTCGGCGGCGAAGGCGCTCCGGGGACGGAAGTAGATCTCCTGCGGGCTCCCGCTCTGGACCACCTGGCCGGCGTTCATGAGCACTACCGTGTCGGCGATGGCGAGGGCTTCCTCCTGGTCGTGGGTCACATAGATGGCGGTGATGCCGACGGTCTTCTGGAGCCGCCGCACTTCCACCCGCAGACGCTGGCGCACCTTGGCGTCCAGGTTCGAGAGCGGCTCGTCCATCAGGAGGACGCGCGGCTCGACGACCAGCGCCCGCGCGAGCGCCACCCGCTGCTGCTGCCCGCCCGAGAGCTCGGCGGGCTTCCGGCGCATGACCCCGGCGAGCTGACCGATCTCGACCAGATCCAGGACCTTCGCGACGCGGGCCCGGACCTCCGCCTCCGGCCGCCGCTTGAGGCGGAGCCCATAGGCGACGTTGTCGAAGATCGTCATGTGGGGCCAGAGCGCGTAGTTCTGGAAGACCATGGCCGTGCCGCGCGCTTGCGGCGGGACGCCCGTCACGTCCTCGCCGCCGAACAGGATGCGGCCCTCGTCCACCGCCACGAAGCCGGCCAGGCTCCGGAGCAGCGTGGTCTTGCCGCAACCCGACGGCCCGAGGATCGCGCTCAGCTCGCCGCTCGGGAAGCCGATGCTCACGCCGCCGAGCGCCGCCACCGCCCCGTAGCGCTTGGTCAGCCTCTCGACCTTGACCTCCACGAGACTAGCGGCTCCCTGTGCCGGGCCGCGAGCGCCGAGCGGCGACGGTCAGCGTCATGGCGCTCACAGGCGACCGAACATGGACAGATACTCCGACTTCATGTAACGCTCCAGGAGGACCAGCAACGCGATCCCGGGCAGCATGAGGATCAGGGCGGCGATCGACGCCACCTGGAGCTCGTAGCCGACCGAGGTCCGGTACATGTAGACGGGAAGGGTCAGGACGAACGGACTGCCCACGAGGAGCGTCCCGGTGAACTCGTCGAGCGAGTAGAGGAAGACGAGCAGGGTACTGGCGACGATGCCCGGGGTCGCCAGCGGGAGCGCCACGGAGAAGAAGGTCTTCGCCCGCGACGCGCCCAGGTTGATGGCGGCCTCCTCCAGGCTCTCCGGGATCGACTTGAAGACCGCGGTCATGGTCCAGACCGCGTACACCAGGGCGCCCACCAGATGGATGAGCACCACTCCCGACAGCTTGGCGGCCAGGTTGGCCCGGTAGAGCAGCGTGGTGGCGTTGACGAAGACCGGGAGCTGGGGGAAGGCGTGGGGCAGGAGGAAGATCAGCAGGATGACCGCCTTCAGCGGGATGGGGTAACGCGCCAGCAGATAGGCCAGGGGAACGGTCAGCACCAGGGTCAGCGCCGTCACGATCACCGCGATGAGAAAGCCCGAGTGGAGGGCTCGGAAGAGATCCCCCTCCAGCACCTTCCGCCAGTAGAACAACCCCATCTCCTGCGGGAACGGATGGGGCCAGAACCACTTCTGGGTGAACGACCAGATGACCAGGCTCGAGAGGGGGGCCAGGATGACGAACGACGCCAGGACCGTGCCCGCCATCCGGAGGCTGGCCCGCCAGAGGTCCTGGGCCGCGGGCGACGTGTCTCGCATCAGCTCAATTTGGGGCGGGAGCGCCTGCTGCCGCTCCCCCCCAAACCCCCCCACCAGCAGCCCGCCGCTCCCCGTCGTCCCCGCACGGCCATGTCCCCCGTCAATTCCGGCACCGGGCCTCAGGCGGCCTTGGCGGTGATGGTCCGGAGGTAGTAGCCGGCCACGCCCATCGCCAGAAGGTAGGAGACCATGCCCAGGGCGTTGGCCGTTCCGAGGTCGTCCTGGTAGTTGATCCGGTAGTACACGTCCACCATGAGCATCTGGGGAGGCTCGCCCGACCCGATCATGAGGGGGATCGAGAACGACGCGAGCATCGAGGTGAACATGAAGGCGGAGGCCACGACCAGCGAAGGCGCCGCCATGGGCAGCAGGATATCCGTGATCTGGCGGAAGGTCGACGCGCCCACGTTGCGGGCGGCTTCCAGGAAGGCCTCGTCCACGGCCCGATAGGCCCCGAGCACCAGGAGCACGGCCAGGGCCAGGTTCTTCCACACCAGCGAGACGACGATGCCACCCCAGCCGAACGCGATGGAGGGCGGATCGGCCAGATCGATCAGGCCGACCTGGGCCAGGGCCGAGTTCAACGTCCCCCGCGGCGCCAGCAGCACGCGCATCCCGTGGCCGACGACGACGAACGGCACGAAGAGGGGAACCTTGAACAGGAACTCGACGGCCCGGTGCCCGACGATCCGGAGGTACCCGCACAGGAGGACTGCGATCCCGATGACGAGGATCAGGCTGACGACCGACAGCCCGAGGGTGTAGAGGACGTCGAACTTGTAGAGGCGCCAGACCAGGTAGTAGTTGCGCAGGGTCCACTGCCCATCGCGGAGGAAGCTCAGGTGGACGGAGGAGAGGAACGGGATGAAGAAGAGCCAGATGATGATGGCCAGGGGGGGCGCCGCGATGGCCAGGCTCAGGAGCCGGGGCGACGACCTTCGCATCCCGTCGTCCTCAGTCGTCGGCAGGCCTCGGACGGCGGGTCCTCAGCCCCGCGACGTCCTGCGGCGCGCCCCTCGGACCTGCCTTCCAGGTGTGTGTCGGAGTAACCTCGGCGCCGACCACCGAGCGCGTGGTGCATCGAGGAGTGCTCCGAGCGGCGGCTTCGCCGCCGCCACGACGGGGGGGCCTCGGGGGGGTCTCGGAAGACCCCCCCGAATGACCTAGGGCTGCTCGGTCCTCGCCCCGGCCGGACGGTCACCCGTATTGCTTCAGTTCTCCTCGTAGGCCGTCATCAGGTCCTTGAAGTAGGGGCTCAGCGGGAACGAGAGCCCGTTCTTGGCCAGCGCGTCGGGCGGCACGTCCTGGAACAGGAGCCCCTTGGCCTTGTCCGACACGTGCGGCAACACATGCTGGCCGTCGATCCCCGGGTACCAGCCGTTCCGCTCCACGATCACCTTGGCCTGCATCTCCGGGGAGGTGATGAACTCGACGTACTTCTTGGCCACGTCGTAGTTGGCGGCCTTGCTCGGGACGACGAGGTACATGGGCTGGCCGGGGAAGCCTGGCGAGACCAGCTTCATGCGGATCTTGGGATCCATGCGGCCCTGGTTCTTCAGGTCGATCAGCATGTCGACCCAGACGGGGCCCATGGCGATCTCGCCCCGGTTGAGCCGATCCAGCGTGTCGTTGTTCCCGGTCGTCAGCGTGACCGGGAGGCTCTTCAGCTCCTTGATGGCCGCCGGCCAGGCGTCCTGCGCGTTCTTGTCGTAGGGTCCCTTGGCGTACTTGTCGTATTGCCCCGTCTTCCAGTACACCCAGGCCGTGGTGAAGGCGACGCCGCTCATGCCGCCCTTCACGCCGTTATAGCCGAACTTCCGGGGATTGGCCTTGATCCACGCGACCAGCTCGTCGAAGGTGCCCGGGGGGTTCTTCACCATCTCGGGATTGTAGGCGAGGACCACCTGACTGTGGAACATCGGCATCACGTAGCCCTCGACGTTGAAGCCGAGGGCGTTCCGGCCGTCGGGCGCGGTCATGAGCTTGTACGTCCCGATCTCGGGACCATACCGGGCGACCAGCCCCTGCTGGATCAGCTCCGGCATCACGATCTGGTGGACGATCGCCACGTCCACGTCCCACTTGGCCACGCCGGCGTCCTTCTGGCTCTTGATCTTGTTCACGATCACGCGGCTCCCCGCCTCCCCGGGGCCGCTTCCCACCGCGTTCACCTTGACGCCGGGGTTCCGCTTCTCGAACTCTGGCCCGAAGACGGTCCGCTGCAGGTCGTGCATGTTGGTGTCACCGGCCGTGACCACGTTGAGGGTCACCTGAGCCGCCCCCGGGCCCGACCACCCGAAGACGAGCACGACCAGGATGGCAAGCATCCAGCGGACTGGCCAGCGCACGGGGACGACGCTGCTCATGGGGGCCTCCTTAGCCGGCGCGGAAAGCGGTCGCGGATGACGCTCCATCCGGGTCGCCCGGATCGCCCCCACTCTATGCCACAGGCAGGGCGGGAATCAAGCGGGCGGCCCCTCGAGGACGAATCGCTCGATCACCTCCCGGAACCCCTCTTCCTCGCTGGTCCCGCACACGGCCGCGGCTCGCGCACGGACCCCGGCCGGGGCGTGTCCCATCGCGACCCCCAGCCCGGCCACCTCGAGCATCTCGAGGTCGTTCCAGTTGTCCCCCACCGCGACGACCTCCCGGGGCGCGATGCCGAGCGTCTCGAGCATGGCCTCGAGCGCCCGGCCCTTCGAGACCCCGGCCGGAAGGATCTCGAGGTAGGTCGGCTCGGACTGGACGGCGTGAACCGCCACGCCGTCCTCGCGCACCGCCCCGCCGAGGGCGCTCATGCGCTCCGGCGTCCCGATCACCAGCAGCTTGAATGGATCCTCGGCGAGAAGCTGCTCGAGTGCCGGCACCAGGTCGACCTGGACCCCGTCGTCCGCGGCGTAGGCGTCGGTGAGCGGATCGGGCCGCTCCACGTAGACCCGGTCGTTCAGGTAGAGATGGATCTGGGCCGTGGGATCGCGCCGCAGGACGGTGAGGACGTGGCGAGCGACGTCCCGAGGAAGCCGCCGCTCGTAGAGGATCCGGCCGGCGGTGAAGTCGAGCACCTGGCCGCCGTTGTAGAGGATGACCGGCGGGTCGGCCCCGAGCAGGCGGACCCAGGGGGCGGCCGACTTCCACATCCGCCCGGTCGCGACGCACACCCGGACTCCCTGCGCCTGAGCCCGGGCGACCGCCACCCGCACCCCCTCGGTGACGCCGAGCGCGCGCGAGCGCAGGGTACCGTCCAGATCGGCCACCACCAGCCGGTAGGGCACCGGCGATGACCGATCAGCGCGAGGCCGCCGGGAGCGGCCCCGGCAGCGGGAGCGGAAAAGGGCCGGCGCCGGCGAGCCGGAGACGACGCCCCATGGCGGGCTCCGAGCCTACCGGCGGCCGGCCCGATCGTCAAGGGGCCCGGGTCATTCTGTCGACACCTCGTCCCAGCCCGGCTCAGGCCGGCGTCAGCGCGAACGGGAGCCGGCGCCGCTACTGAGCCTGGATCTTGAGGTTGTTGACGACCTCGCGGACGCCGGCGACCTGCCGCGCGATGTCCGCAGCCCGCAGCCTCATCGACTCGTTCTCGACGTTCCCGGTGAGGTACACCGAGCCGCGGTTGGTGTTCACGCTGATTTTCGTCAGCGTGGCGACCTTCTCGGCGGCGAGCTTGGCCTTGACCTCGGTGGTGATGGTGGAGTCGTCGATGCTCTCGCCCATCGTCTTCCCCTTCACGGCGGAGCACCCGACCAGCAGGCCGACGATGAGCGGGACGACCCAGAGTGACCGCAAAGCGCGCGACATGGCGAGACCTCCTCGATCGAGCACCGGTAGACGGCCGGCTGCTCGGCGGCGTGAGGGTCCCCGGCCCGGGGCGCGGGCGGGTCTCTGCCGTCTCGCGCCGGGAGCGTGGGTTCCCTCAGTGTCACGATCTAGAGGAAAACACGATCCGCCGAGCGGGGTAGCAAGGCGGGTGCCGGGAGGGTCCAGATGCCCCCGCGCCGGGCGCGGCTCACTTTCGCCGGCGCGCGGTCAGCCTACCAGAGGCGCGGCAGCCAGGATGGGATCGGCCGGAGATAGATCGGCACCTCCGGCAACATGATGCGCGACGGGGCGTCACTCGGGCGCTCGGCGCCCGGAGGCGGGGCCGTCGGCGGTCCGAGCCGCTTGGGACGGGCCCGGCCACCCTGGAGGAGCTTCAGCTCGGGCCGGGGCCAGTCGACGCGGCGGTCCGGGTCGGATCCTGGGGTCGCGTCGGCGGGGCGGCTCACGAGGAGTTCCAGGTTTGCGCTCATGGCCCTCGGAGAGAGCAGGACCCGTGCCAGCGCGGCTGTCGGAAGAATCCCATGAAATTCACCACATTTCCGGCACTTCGCCCCAGCCGACTCGGCGGGAGGGCCTGCGGGCGGAGACTTTCTAGCCGGTGTCGTGGCCGGTTTCTGATCGGCCGAGGGCGACCGCGAGGCTCCTGAGGCAGGCCGGTATCAGGTCGTCGAGACCTACACCCACGTCCTGAACCGTGGTCCGGCTGCCGTTCGGAGCCCAGCGGACCGGATGTTCTCCCCCATGACCCCGCCCCCCTCTTCCTCAGCGAGATGCGCCAAGATACGCTGCCGAGCCACGTCGCGTGTCTTGGTGTGTCACCGTCCCGCCAATGGGCGCAAGGTCGCGAATCGCAAGGACCGGAGGTCCGTACAGGAAACTGGCGGACCGTCGAGATAGGCCGCGTGGCCTCGCAGCGTTTGCCGTCATACGCAGACCTGGGTATCCTGTGGCCGAATTCGAGTTAGCCGTAGCCACTTCTAGCGCGATACTTCTAGCGCGATAAGGACATGTCTAATGGGAAGGCCGTTGGGTCGCGCAAGTCGATACCTTCCGGAACCGTTGTCCAGCTGGACCGCACTGATTCTGGTGGTCGGTGCCTTCGGCCTCGCCGCGGCCTGCGTGGCGCACGGCGCCGGCGTTGAGGGTCAGGTCTTCGAGGTGGTGAACCCCGAGGCGCCGAGGAGCCAATGGACGCGCGTTCCTTCCGCCGACGCCTATGTGATCGTTCATTGGCAGGGTACCATCCCTCGGCTCGGACACGCAGAATCTGTGTGCCTGCACGCGGCCATCGGCAAGACGGACGCGCGCGGCCGTTTCGAGGTGTCGGGTTCGTGGGCCGCGCCACAGGGCTTCCCGGTCATTCGGAGAGATCCGGCCGTCATGGCGCACAAACCCGGCTTCGACCAGCAATCCGACTTTCGCAGCGGGGGCGCCCCGGTCGTGCGCACGCTCGTCCGCTCGAAGCTTGCTGCCGAGGAGCGGGTCGCGCTGCTCTCGATGTATGCGGAAACCGGCTGCCGGGATCACGATACTTTCAAGATGATCCCGCTCGGGGACCCGCAGGGGGTTGCCACCCGTTTCTATCGCGCACTCTACGAAGAAGCGCAGGCGCTCGGCCCGCTGCCGCCCGGGTTGAATCACCTCCTCGTGCCCCTTCGCGAGAAGGCGGGCGTCCCGCAGCCGGCGGAGCCGCCTTGGCAAATCCGCGCCATTCCCCCTCAGGGGGCACGTCCGGTCGCACCCGCGCCGGCCGCTCCGGCCGACCGTCCGTGACCCGGCGGGCGAGCGCATGACGGCTAACCCGGCGATCGAGCGGACCGCCCAACGGCGTTGCCGTTGGGTACCCTCGGCGCTTTGCGCCTCGGCGGCCGCTCATCGCGACCGTTGATATGACTTCCACTGTCAAGAGCCACGAAGACCCCCGGATCGCGGGTGCCGTTTGCCTTCATGGGGGTTGCTCGAGCCATCGGAAGAGGCGGAGCCTGTAACTGCGACGGTTGATCATGCTGATATCCGTGGGTTGGGTACCACCGTACAGGTGTCCGTCGCGGCGCCTGCTTCGCTCTTGGGGGCGAGGGTCGTGATGATGTCTCCGAGTTCGGCCATCAAGATGATGGCGCCGGTGAGCTCCACGCCCCGCAGCGCCTGGATCGCCTCGACCACTGACTCGCGAAGAATACGACGCCTGGCTTCTCTCTACCGTTGAATCGTCGTGCTGGGAATCCTATTCGCGCAACAGCCTTGATGACGATCGCTGGGCGTACTTTGCGAAGCTCGTCAACATCGTGGTCTATGAGATCGTGGCGAATCGCGAACTCTTCCCGAGTCAGACTGGCAGCGCCTGAGTGACCCGAGGAGGTGTGCGAGACATCGGCTAACAACATGGTGGAGCGGCCCGGCCCAGGGCGGCCGGCCGCTCACCATGCGCGTTCGCCGCATGGGCAGACCGTCCACGACGATCGGCAGCGGGGTTCGATTGTCCTGAACATGCTGCGCGATGCAGCTCGGAGGTTCCGATGCCGGACGGGAGCGTCAAAGAGAAAGTCCTCGAGGTGATCAAGAAACTTCCAGCCGACGCCACGCTTGAGGACGCCATCGAGCGGTTGGTGCTCTTGGCAAAGACGGAGCGCGGATTGGCGGAACTTGATGCCGGAAAGGGCGTCGACCACGCAGAGGCAAAGCGTCGCCTTCTCCGGTAACCCGTGTAATCTGGGCGCCTCAGGCGATCCAAGACGTCGAGGCGATACGTGCGCACGCGGCTCGCGACTCCCCTCACTATGCCGACCTCGTCGTTGAACGGATCATCACGACCGTGGAGCGCCTCACGGAGCATCCTCGCTCCGGACGTGTGGTGCCCGAGCTAGGCGACGACTCGATCCGCGAGGCAACTACGCACGCGGGAGGTGCCCCGCGTGGCCGGCGAGTTTCTAGCCGCCACCGTGGCCCGTTTCTGACCGGCCGAGGGCGACCGCCTGGCTCCTAAGGCAGGCCAGGATCAAGTCGTTGAAGGCCGCGGCCGGGAGCCGCGTCCGGGGGCCAGTCTCAGTGAAGACGCAGGAGCCCCTCCTCCAGCGTGACGCGGGGCACCTCGATGACGACCGGCTGGTTCTCGAGTCGGGCGAGCGGATCGAGGGACCCGAGGACGCGGTTCAGGAGGCCCGCGGGGAGCGGCACCGGCCCGAGCCGGAGCCCTGCCAGCCGGAAGCCGAGGCGCCCGTCGGCCCCCGGCCCGCGGTCCGGCGCCAGCGCGATCCGGAGCCGGACCGCGAGGACACCGCCCGCCACCTCGAGGCGGCCGGGCCGGATCGTCACCGATGGCGCCGTCACCCAGCGTGCGGCACCGGCCAGCGCCTGCTCGAGGTCCTCCTGGAGGATCGTCGCCCGCCGGATGGCGATGCGTGTCACGTCGAGCAGCTCGACCTCGCCCCGCGCGGCAAGCGCGTACGGGTTGAGCTGGACGTTCTCGAGTACGACCTCGACGTCCCGGACGCGAAGCGCCTGGGGCCGCCGCCGGAAGTCGCCCAGCCGCGCCGCGTCGGCCATGATGACGAGCCGTCTGAAGCGCCCGCGCGCGGTGTCGGCGGGCGACACCGGCTCCACCTCGACCCGCAGGCCGCGGCTGTCCGCGATGGCCCAATCGAGACCGAGCGGCGGCGTCGCCTGGAGACGCGCCATCACCGCCTCATCGGACAGCCCCGGCGCCGGGCGCGCCCCGACCCGGTAGAGCGTGGCGCGGGTGGCGTCCGGGAGCGGAAGCTCCGCCATCGGGCGAAGGAGCGGGACCAGCGTCGGGTCACCGGCCTCGAGACGCGCCATGACGGCCCGAGCCTGTCGGGTGGTGTGGGCCGGTCCCTGATCGCCGGTCTTGACGAGGACGTAGTCGACGAAGAGCGGGGCGTCCCCGCTCCACGCCTTGGCCACGTGGACCGGGAGCTCCTTCAGCCGGGCGTAGTAGCGGAAGGTCGACCGGGAGAAATAGGGATCGTCGGGCACGACGCTGAGTCGGAGGTGCTCGCCGGGACGGTCGCGGACCAGGAGGTCGAGGAGCTCCGCGGTCGGCCAGTGAACCGCCATCGGCGGCTCCGAGCGGAAGAGGAGCTGGCGATTCGTGCGGCCCCGGGCCCACTCCGGGGCCGGCCATCCCCACCCGAGGAACGCCATGTGCGCGAGGACGATCAGGGCGAGGCCCCCGAGCACGAGGCGCTCCCGCCGGGACCCCAGGCCCGCGATCCAGGCCGTGCTCAGCAGGGCGACCGCGGGCAGGATCGGCATCGTATGGCGGTAGTCCCGGTTCCGGAGGAGCGTCAGGACCACCATCGGCACCAGCACCCACACGACGAGCACGCCCAGCCCGCGGAGGCTCCGGCGCCGCCAGGCGGCAAGGAGCCCCAGGGCGAAGAGGGCCGCGAAGAGCCCGCCGAGCTGGTAGACGAGTGCTCGGACATAGTAGAGCGGGGACGGGTCGCCGTACGGCACACCGCCCGCGTACGCGTTGTGGAGGAGGGAGAGCGGGAGCAGGGGGTGCCGGAGATACCAGGGAGCCGCGACGACCGCCGTCACCGCCAGCGCCAGCAGGAGATGGCGACCTCGGCCGCGCCGCTCCGGGACTCGCTCCTCCGGGCTCTGGCGGGCCCCAAACCAGCAGTAGAGCCCGATCGGGAGGAGGAAGAAGGGATACGTCCACTTGGTGAGGAGGCCCAGGCCACCAAGCATCCCCGCGACCAGAGACCAGAACCGATGTGTGAAGCCCTCGCTCCGCAGGAGAGCCAGCACGGTCAGCGCCACGACCGCCGTGAGGGGAACGTCGAGCATGAAGACCCGTGACTCGAGGAAGATCTCCGGATAGCCCGCGACCAGCAGCGCCGCGGCCACCCCCGCCGCGGCGGACCCGAGGCGCGCGCCGATCCCATACGTCGCGAAGACCAGGAGTCCGAGGCACCCCTGGATCCAGAGCAAGGCGACGAGGTGGGAGGGGCCGAGGAGTCGGTGGAGAAGGCCGGCGGCGCAGTGGGTCAGCGGCGGGTAGTAGGGGGAGAGGTCCAGGATCTGCCGCCACGCCCCCTCCCGGAGGAAGCGGGCGCAGAGGAGCGCGCGCTCGAGATGGCCGGCCCGGTCCCAGCTCGGGGGGCGCCCGTCCCCCGCAGCCCACAGGAGGTGGCCGGTTCCGACGAGGAGGACGAAGGCCAGGAGGCCACAGATCGGCCCCCACCACAACTCCGACGGGCCCCGTTGGGCCCGACGAGCCGCCGGCAGGCGAGCGGCCGGCCGGGGGGCCATGGCTATTTCGTCTCGTCGTATTTCTTGGCCCGGAGAGAAGGGTGGCGGAGGTTGGCGAGGAGGAGCACGAGCTTCCGATCGAACGCGCGCCGGGCCTCGAGGGGAGCACTCTCGTAACTCTGGACGAAGCGCTCGGAGAAGTGGGCGCGCATTTATGAGGCTTTGGGCTTCTTCGACCTCCTGCGCTTTACCTCGGCATGCAGAAAGCGAGCCGCCTCCTTGGCCGAGCTGAACGGCCCGTGAGCGCGGCCCCGCCGGAAGTCCTCGAAGCTCTCACGAAGACCCTGCTCGATTCGCTTGTCCACGAGGGTCTTCGGGGTGAGGACCAGCTTGCCCTTGTCGAGCTCGACCTCGAGGTAGTCGCCGGGGCTGAGCCCGAGCTCGTCGTGGAGCTTCTTCGGGATCACCACCTGGCGGCTGACGCCGATCTTGACGGCCGGCATGTGCAAAAGGCGCTCCCTTTCCCGGGATTGTATTTTCATATATTTGGATGATAACCGGCCGGCAACGCCGGCGTCAAGATCGAAGGGAGAAACCCGCGAAGGCGTGTGGTGAAATGAAAGGGAAATCGAGTACTCGGGCCATCGCGCTGAACCTAAGGCAGAAGGCCGGCAAGCCGGCGCCCGGATCAGGCTGTCGTGCCCGAGCCGGGCACGGGCGCGAGCGGCCGGCTCGGCGTCTTGCGCTCCCGGAGGAATCGGAAGAACTCCACGCCCTCGCGCAGGCGCCGGCGCATCACCGCCGGATCCCGGAGCATCCCGCCGACCATCGAGACGATCTTCCGCGGCCGGAAGTAGAACCGCCGGTAGAAGTCCTCGACCGAGTGGAAGATCTCCGTCTGGGAGAGCCCCGGGTAATCGAGCGCGGCGACCTGCACCCCGTGGGTGTCGACCAGCTCGCCCGACTGGATCGCCAGCCACCCCTGCTCCTGCGCCTGGCGGTACAGCTCGGTGCCCGGATACGGCGCCGCCAGCGAGACCTGGATCGTGTCCGGCTCGATCTCGCAGGCGTAGCGCACGGTCTCCCGGATCGTCTCGGGGGTCTCGCCGGGAAGGCCGAGGATGAAGGTCCCGTGGATCGTGATCCCGAGCGCCTTGGCGTCCCTGGTGAACCGGCGGGCGATGTCGAGCCGGATCCCCTTCTTGATGTTGTTGAGGATCTGCTGGTTGCCGGACTCGTAGCCCACCAGGAGGAGCCGGAGGCCGTTGTCGCGCAGGACCTCCAGGGTCGAGCGGGGCACGTTCGCCTTGGCGTTGCAGGACCAGGTGAGGCCGAGGCGGCCGAGCCGGCGGGCGATCTCTTCCGCGCGCGGGAGGTCGTCGGTGAAGGTGTCGTCGTCGAAGAAGAACTCCTTCACCTGCGGGAAGTAGGCCTTCGCCCGTGCCATCTCCGCCTCGACGCTCTCGGGGCTGCGCACGCGGTACCGGTGACCACCGAGGGTCTGCGGCCAGAGGCAGAAGGTGCACTTCGAGCGGCAGCCGCGGCCGGTGTAGAGCGAGACGTAGGGATGGAGCAGGTAGCCGATGAAGTAGTTCTCGATCGTGAGGTCACGCTTGTAGACATCGACGACGAACGGGAGGGCGTCCATGTCCTCGATCGGCGGGCGAGGCGGCGTGAACCGGACCCGGTCCTGCTCCCGGTAGGCGATCCCGCAGACGTCCTTGAGCGGCCGGCCCGCCGCGATCTCGCCGCAGGCGTGGTCGAATTCCCCGACCGCCACCCAGTCGACGGCGGGGGCCGCCCTGAGGGACTGCTGGGGCAGGACGCCGACGTGGGCGCCGACCATCCCGATCAGGAGCCGTGGATTCTCGGCCTTGAGGCGCTCGGCGACCCGCGCATCGTTCCCAAAGGACGGGGTGCTGGTGTGGAGCACCGCCAGCTCGTACTCCTTGGCGAGGGGAACGACCTGCTCGATCGTCAGCCCGTCGGGCGGCGCGTCGACCAGCCGGCTCCCCGGAACGAGGGCCGCGGGCTGAGCGAGCCAGGTCGGGTACCAGAAAGACCGGATCTCCCGGCGAGCCTGATAGCGGGCACCGGCCCCGCCGTCGAAGCCTTCGAAGGACGGGGGGTGTAGAAACAGGGTTCGCAGCACTGGCTCGTGGGATCGCGTCATGACGGCTCCGATTGATGTAGGAGAGCGGGATGAACGGAGGGGGGCCGCTGAAGCGCGAAGACGCCGAGCGCCGCCAGGCCGAGCCCGGCGTAGGTGAGCTCCCGGATGCGCCGCACCACGCCCACGGTGAAGCCGCGGGCCGGGTCGAGCCCGAGGGCGGCGAAGAGCACCACCTTGCCTCCCTCCTGGGTGCCGATCTTCCCGGGCACGAAGAAGAGGATACCATCAATCAAGACGGACCCGGTCTCCAGCGCCAGGGCCGTCGCCCAGTCGACGGGCGCCGCCAGCCAGGTCATGATCAAGTAGATCTCGGCGGCTCCGACGGCCCAGCCGCCGACGAAGCAGGCCAGCGACCCCACCAGGCGCCAGCGTCCCAGTCGCCGCAGCGCCGCATCGAGGTCCCGGCCGGGTCCGGCCCAGCGGGCGGGCAGCCGCCGGCCGAGCCCGAGTCGGCGGGCGACGTCTTCGAGTGTCGCCCACAGGCCGCGATCGAGCAGCCACGCCAGCGCGACCCCGACCAGGACCGCGGCGGCGGCGCCGGCCAGCCACGCCGCCCACGGCGAGATCCCCGTCAGGCGCGGCAGGACCAGCGCGAGGCCGAGCAGGATGAAGACGGCCTGGGCGACGGTCTGGCCGAGCTTCGCCACGCTCACCGATGCCCAGCGGAGGCCGAGCGGCACCGCGGTCCCGAGCAGGCGGACCCGGAGCAGCTCGCCGCCGACCGTCCCCGACGGCGTGAGGTAGTTCACCCCGTCGCCGGCCAGGCGGGCGGCCAGGAGCCGCCGATGGCTCACGGTCCGCTCCCCACCGGGAAAGGCCAGCACCCAGCCCCACGTGTTGAAGATCACGTTGACGCTCTCGACGAGGAGGATCACCGCGAGGCCCCAGCCGAGGATCCGCAGATCGCGGACCAGACTCTCGAGGCCGATCCGCCACGCGGTGCCCACGAGGAGGGCGAGACCGAGCAGCAGGCAGCCGAGCTCGATCCAGTGGGCGCGGATCCGGCTCACGGGGACTCCATTGGACAACCGAGACAGCATGCGCCTGTCGATGGGACCGGGCCGAGGCCCGCGGCCCCCCCACCCCGGTAGGACGCAGGGAGGAGGCGGGCCGAAGCGTATGCCGCATACGTTGAGGCCCGCCGACGACCGAGGACGACCCGGGGCGACGGGCATCGGCCCGGGCCGCTCACGGGGACTCCACGGGCCTGGGCGACGCCCACCGCATGTAGCTCGAGTATCCGACGAGGCCCAGCACGAACGCCCACGCGCCCACCGCCGCCGCGTACAGGAACCACTCGAGATGCCCGGCGAGGGCGAGGACGAGGAGGACGTACGTGTAGTCGCGGCTGGCCAGCTTCTCGACGACGGCCGCCACCGGCGTGCCCTGCCAGCCTTCCGCGTCGCCGGCCCAGTGAAGGTCGCCACCCTGGGACAGGGCCGGCTGGACGAACAGGCGATGCATGGTGACCATCGCCGCCGCCACCCCGCCAATCAGGGCCCCCGCGGCCCAGGCGCCCCCCGGCGGGAGCCCCTGGCGCAGGAGCCCGACGCTCAACCCGACGAAGACCGCCAGGTGCACCGTGTAGTCGCCGATCACGTCGAGGCGCGCGCCCCGCGCGCTCTGCTGATAGCGGGCTCGGGCGATCTCGCCGTCGACGCAGTCGAGCACGATCGACGCGACGAGCGCGAGCACGCCGGCGAGACGTCCGCCATAAGAGACCGTGGCCAGGCCCACCGCCCCCACGAGGCCGAGCAGGATGCTGGCCAGCGTGATCTGAGACGGCGTGACGGGGACCCCGAGGAGAAGCCGCGTGACCGGCCGCGAGAGCCGCCGGTCGATCAGCGACGCCAGGTAGCTGTCCTTGGCCGTCGTCCGCCGCGCCAGGTTGTCGAGGAGCGCCCGCTCGAGGACGGCCGGCCGGCGCGCCTGGTCGAAGGGAAGGAAGAGTCCATCGGCGAGGCAGACGGGCGGATCGGGGGGTGCCCCGGCCCTCCGGCCGAGGGCGGCCGGACGGAGATTGGTGGTCCGCCCGAGCTCGGCGAGGAGCGCAGGCATCGCGCTGGCCGGGTAGACGGCGGCGTGGACCTCGCCCGGGGGCGATCCCGCCGCGATGCCGAGCCGGATGCCGCCCGGTCGGGCGCTCGCCAGGAGGGGCGCCAGGGCGGCCCCGTCGAAGAGGACGTCGCCGGCGACGACGAGAACGGGATCCTGCCAGCTGAGGCCCTCGGCGTCGTCGACGGCGCCGAGGCAGGGCACCTCCGGACAGCGCCGCGCCAGGAGCGCGGCGACCCGTCGCTGCTGCGGGCCTGCGAACACGGCCACCTCCGCCGCGCCCGCCGCGCGCAGCGCGAGGACCCCGCGGACGCAGAGCGGCACCCCCGCGACGACCGCCAGCGCGCCGGGCCCGGTGGCCACGACGAGCCCCATCCTCAGCTCGGACACAGGGCGCCCCCTCTCTTCACAAACCCCCCGAAGGGTATCAGAGCCCGGGGACGCTGTCACCCTGTGCCGGGGGGCCGTCAGCGGGGTGACGCCCCCTGCGGGGCGCCGGCGGCGAGCAAGCGCGGCGCCAGGGCGGCGGGTGGTGTCAGGGCGGCGCGGCGATCAGGCGGCCGTCGGTCAGGTGGAGCGTGCGGTCGGCGGCGCGGGCGAGCTCGGCGTTGTGGGTCACCAGCAGCACGCTGACGCCACCGCTCCGCGCGCGCTGGCGGAGCTCGTCCAGGATCACGCGGGCGTTGTCGTCGTCGAGGTTCCCGGTCGGCTCGTCCGCCAGGATCACGGCGGGATCGTTGAGGACGGCCCGGCAGAAGGCGACGCGTTGCTGCTCGCCGCCCGAGAGCGCCGCCGGGTAATGCTCCTTGCGGGCGTCGATCCCGAGGCGCTCGAAGAGCTCCGCGGCTCTCCGGGTCGCCTCGGCCCGGTCGCGCCCCACGTAGCGGGCGGCCAGGAGGACGTTCTCCCAGGCCGTGAGCGACGCGATCAGGTGGAAGGCCTGGAAGACGAACCCGAGGTGGCGGCCGCGGAAGCCGGCCAGGGCGCGGCGGCTCGCCTGCGTGAGCGAGAGGTCCCGGAACCACAGCTCGCCGCCGTCGGCCCGGTCCAGGCCGCCCAGCACGTTGAGGAGTGTCGACTTGCCGGAGCCCGATCGCCCGACGACCGCCACGTGCTCACCCGGCGCCAGCTCGAGGTCGGCGCTGCGCAGGATCTCGATCGCCCGCCCGTCCGGACCGCGGAAGGTCTTCCGCAATCCGACGGCCCGGAGCGTCGCGGTCAATCCACCTTGGGGCGGGAGCGCCTGCTGCAGCCCGCTGCTCCCCGTCGTCTGCGCCGGGCCCGGATCGATTCCTTCACGGCTCTCACGTCCGGCGCGCGAACGCCGCCGCCCCGGTGCCGGCGAGCCGGCCGAAGGTCGCGCCCGCCATCAGTCCGGCCCCGCCCGGGTAATTGTGGTAGAAGAGCCCTCCGACCAGCTCCCCCGCGGCGTAGAGACCGGGGATCAGGCGATCCTCGGTATCCAGCACCGCCGCCTCCTGGCTCACGCGGAGCCCGCCGAAGGTGAACGTGATGCCGCAGGTGACACCATAGGCGACGTAGGGCGGGCTGTCGAGGCGCTGGGCCCAGTTCGACTTGGGGGGCATGATCCCGCGGGTCCCCCGGCCATCCAGGATGGCCGGGTTGAAGGGTCCCTCCTGCACCGCCGCGTTGTAGGCGCGGACCGTGCGGACGAGTCCCTCGACGTCGATCTCGGCCTTCCGCCCGAGCTCCTCGATCGTGTCGGCTTCGACCTTGGTGACCTCGCGAATCCGGTACTCCTCGCGCAGGAGCGGCACGACCTTCTGGTCGAAGAGCTGCCAGGCCGTGCGCTGGGGCTGCCGCATGATCTCGCGGCCGTATCGGGCGTACGTGTAATTGCGGAGGTCGGCGCCCTCGTCCACGAACCGCTCGCCGCGGATGTTGACGATGAGCCCGAGCGGATAGGAGTGCTTCTGGAAGAGGTCGAGCACCTTGCGGTCGCCGAACTCGGGGGCGTTGAGGTCCCAGGCGACCGCGTGGCAGGAGGACCAGTGCCCGTAGGGCTGGGCGCCGATCTCGAGGGCCATCCGGAGGCCGTCGCCGGTGTTGTGCCGGGTGCCCCGCACGCGGGCGAGCTCCCAGTCGGGGCCGAGGTAGCGGGCCCGCCACTCGGGGTTCGCCTCGAATCCCCCGCAGGCCAGGACGACCGCCCGCGTCGGGATCTCCTCCAGGCCCTCCGGGCCGCGCGCGACCACCCCGGCGAGCGCGCCGTGGCGGTCCACCAGGAGCCGCCGGGCGCCGGCCCCGTACCGCACCTCGACGCCGACCCGGCCGGCCCGGTCATAGAGGGCCTGGACAAGCCCCGCCCCGCCGCCGACCGCCTCGACGGTGAGGCCGCCCCAGAAGCGGTGGCGGTCCCCTACCCGGAACGACTGCCGGTTGAACATGAGGATCCAGCGCACGCCCTGGCTGCGCATCCAGACGACGGTGGCCCGCGAGCGGCGAACCAGCAGGTCGGCGAGGTCGGGGTTCGCGCAGTGCTCGGTCAAGCGCATCAGGTCGTCGTAGAACGCCTCCTCGGGGTACGGTGGCACCTCCACCGCGCCGGCCTCGGCCTCGGTCAGGTCGACCAGCACGTCGCCCCGGAGGTCTTCGAGGCCCTGGTGGGCGAAGCGGAAGCCGCCGGCCGTGAAGAGCGAGTTCCCCCCGCGCTCGCCCTCGCGCGCCTTCTCGAGAAGGAGCACCGCCCCGCCCGCCTCCCGGGCCGCCAGGGCCGCGCAAAGCGCGGCATTGCCGCCTCCCACCACGACGACGTCGTAGCGTTCGGCCATCATGCCCCGCGGCGGATCGCCTCGGCCGGCGGGACGCGCAGGATGCGCGCCGTCGCGTAGGCCCCCGCGATCGCGCCCAGCACCGTGGCGAAGGCCACGGCAAACCCGAGGAGTCGGCCCGAGAAGAGGAAGAGCTGCTGGCCCGCGTGGGCGGCCCGCGTGTCCACGGCCGTCCCCGCCGCGAGCGCGGCGAGAGTCCCCAGGACGCCGCCCGACAGGCTGACCAGCAGGCTCTCCCGCACGACCTCGCCCAGGAGCTGGAGATCGCTGGCCCCCACGGCCTGCTTGATCCCGAAGTCCCGGATCCGCTCGAAGGTGGACGCCGCCACCGTGTTGGAGAGCGAGAGGCCCCCGATCAGGAGGCCGATGCCGCCGACGCCCCCCAGCAGCCATGAGAAGAACGTCGTCGAGGCGGCGAGCTGGCGTGCGACCTCGCCCGGCGGCACGACGTTGACGCCCGGGACCTCCCGCGTGATCCGAGCCGCCAGCGCGTCGGGATCCACGCCGGCTGCCCAACCGACCGCGGCTCCCGTGTTCAGATCCTGGCGGGCCAGCGTGCTGCCCGGGGTGAAGAGGGATCGAAGGGTCGGCTCGAGGCCGAGCCAGAGATCCCGCGCGTCCTCGATGGGGACGAAGGCGAATCGATCCGGAGCCGTGAGCAACCGCTCGAGGATCCCGACGACCTCGAAGGCGATGGGGCCGAGCCGGAGGCGGTCGCCGACGCGGAGGCTCCGGGTCGCCGCGAAATCGGCCCCGACCGCGGCGCGGCCCCGCTCGCCGGGCTGCAGGAACCGCCCGCGGGCGACGGGGAGCGTCGGGTAGTTGCGGTTCGGCGTCGGGACGCCGAGATCCAGGCCGAGGACCAGCTCCTGGTTGACGGTGAAGAGGGGCGAGGTCTTCGGGTCGACCGGGACCATCACCTGCGCCTGGACGGCCGATACGCCCGGTATCCGCGCGATGGCTTCGAGCGTCCGCCGGGGAAGCAATCCGCCGGCCGTGAATCCGGCTCCCGCCCCGATGCCCGCGCCCGCCACCGAGATCTGACCGAGAACGAACCGGTGGCCGCCTTCGATGAAGCGGCTGATGCGTTCGGCGAGCCCTCCCAGGGCCACCAGGCCCGCGACGCCCACGGCGATACCGAGGATCGCGAAGGTGTACCCCCGCGGCCACCACGACCCCGAAAGGCGGATCACCGGGAGGGCTTCCCGGCCCCGGTCGGCGCCGAGCGGTCAGCGAGGGCGGGTCGCACCGACGGCCGCGACGTTGAACGTCGGGAATTGCGTCCGGAGGCCCACGACGTCCGGGAAGAAGCGCACGTCGACGAACCCTGCCGCCTCCATGGCGCCCGTCCACTGCTCGGGTGTGAGGAATCCGCCGTTGGGGCGATAGGTCGGATGGAGACGCGGCGACCGGAACGTCTCCATGAGATTGAAGATGAACTCCACGTAGATCGCCTGCCCCGGTAGCAGGCGGACGCATTCGGAGATGATGAACCGCCCGCCCGGCTCGAGGGCCCGGAACACTTCGCCGAGCGTGAAGGCGAGATCGTGGGCCACGTGGAGCGTGTTGACGGCGTAGACGACCGAGATGCTGCCGGGCGCGACCCCTTGCGCCTCGAAGGGGCGGTTCATGTCCAGACGTCCGAAGGTCAGGAGCGAGGCGTGCGGAAAGCGGGTCCGGAGGACGCGCTCGCCACGCGCGAGAAACACGGGGACGAGCTCCGTGAACCGGTACTCGCGGATCTCGCCGAGTCGCCCCGGCGTCTCGAATCGCTCGAGAAGGGCCGCGGCGGCGCTCGCCAGCCCGCCTCCCAGCTCCAGGATCGTCCCGCCGCCCCGCGGCATCCACTCCTCCACCGCGAGGGCCCCGACCCGGTTGTTCACCGCGTAGAGACCGTTGTCGTTGGAGAAGTACGCGAGCCACAGCCGGAAGCGGCTCGGCGAGAACAGGATCTCTTCGCCGACCGCCTGCCCGCGCAAGAACGCCGGATAGTCCCGGGCGACCGTCTCGGCGAGAAGATAGGAAGGCATCCAGGCGGGATCGTGACGGCGCTGCTCCTCGCGAACGAGCGAGGGATCCAGCTCGGGAAGGGACCCGCGCGCGCGGTATCGGCGGATCCCGTCGCCGGCCGTCTCCTCGGCGAGCACCTGGCGGGCGGCGAGGTACCGGAGCATCCAGTCGAGGGGAACGAGCGCCCGCCCGGGCTCGAGACCCGCGCGGGCCGCGAAGTCCTCCGCGGTGCCCGGCTCTCGCAGGGCCGCCTCCAGCCCGCTGGCCCGGCAGACCGCCAGGACCAGCCGATGGACGAACTCGTCGTAGAGCGCGGACGAGCGGATGAAAGACGCGTCGAACAACGGGACGAGCGCCGGGGGCAGGACGCGCTCCAGAGCGGCCGCCATGCCCCCGTCGTCGCCGCCGGCGACCTCGGCTGCGCGGGCGGTCAGGCTCTCAGGCGCCGAAGGGCTGCCAGACATCGAAAAAATTGAACCACTGCGTCGGCCGCTCGCGCACGACGCCCTCGAGGATCGAGACCCAGGTCCGCAGAGCGTCGCGCTCGTCCCCCGGCCCGACGACGAAGGGCTCCGGTACCGTGACCCGGTATCGGTAGTCGGCATCCAGGAGGCAGAACGCCGGGACGATCGGGGCTCTCGCCGCCCGCGCGAGCAGGAACGGCCCCATCGGAAAGGGCGCCGGCCGCCCGAAGAACGGGACCATCATGTCTCCACGGTTGCCGAGTGCCCGGTCGCCCTGCAGGGCGACCGCCTCGCCGCGCCGCAGCGCGCCGATCAGCCCGACCGTCACCGTCGGACGAGAGCGGGGCACGAAATAGAGACCCTCGCCGTTGCGACGCACCCAGCGCTCCAGTGCCCGGGCCTCGTCCTCGGCGACCACGACGTGGGTCAGCCGGGCCGAGTGCCGAGCGAGCAGGCGACCCGCCAGCTCCCAGTTTCCGACGTGCGCCGTCAGCGAGATTATACCCGCCTTCAGCCCGGCCAGCCGCTCCGCCCCATTGACCGTCCGCACGAGGGCCGTGAGACGGGCGGGCTGCTGCCGGTTCGTCGACACCAGATCGCTGAAGCACATCGCGAAATCGCGGAACACGCCGACGATGAGGTCGTCGAGGCGGGCACCGGTCGCGCCGGTCACCCGCTCCAGGGTCTTCCGAACCACTGCGCGCTCGGCCGGGAGGAGCCGGGGCGCCAGCCGACCGAGCTGTCGGGCCGCCGCCAGGCGGGCCCGGCGGGGCAGCCAGCCCATGGCGGCGGCGAGGCGGTAGAACTCGGCGCGATTGTACGGGTGCAGGTACCAGCGGGGCCGCGAGACCACGGGGGCATCGGGGCTCTCACGCGTCAGCATCGTCAAGGGGCGGTATGGTCGGGCGAACTCGCGTCGTCCGAAGGGGGCATCGAGGGGAGTATATCCCAATCGGCGAATACGCGAAGCGGGTCGCGCCCCCTTTTCCCTCTTCCCCTATGGGGAGAGGGTCAGGGTGAGGGGGAAACCACGCGCCCCTATACACCCTCACCCCAACCCCCTCCCTGGAAGGGAGAGGGAGCGGGGTGGGAGCGGCTCTCGGAGCGCTGGCGCGGGTACTGTATTCGCCGTTCAGGGTATACTACCCCTCGCTCCAGGAGTGGACCGGAGGCGCGCGACTCACGAGACCCTGGTCTTGTCAGCGCGCCGTCGGGTGCGGTATGGTCGCTCGCGCGGGCCGACGCGAGCGGCCCCCCACGGAGGCGTCAATGGCGACGACCGATGAGCTGAAGGCGCGGGTGTGCGCGGAGATCGACCGGCGGGCCGACGACATCGTCGCGATCAGCGACCACATTCTCCGCCACCCGGAGAGCGGCTACCGGGAGGTGCGTACCGCCGCCTACGTGGCAGCCCAGTTCGACCGGCTGGGCCTGAAGTACCGCGACGGGCTGGCCCTGACCGGGGTCAAGGCGCGGCTGTCGGGTCGCGCCTCGGGACCGACCGTGGCGGTCCTCGGTGAGCTGGACTCGCTGATCGTCGCCGAGCACCCGTTCGCCGACCCGGTGACCCACGCCGCCCACGCCTGCGGCCACAACGCCCAGGTCGCCTCGATGCTCGGCGCCGGGATGGGGCTGCAGACCGTGATGGACGAGCTGGACGGGGACGTCGTCCTCTTCGCGGTGCCGGCCGAGGAGTACATCGAGGTCGAGTGGCGGATGGGGCTCCGCGAGCAGAAGAAGGTCGAGTTCCTCGTGGGCAAGGCCGAGCTGATCCGCCTGGGCGAGTTCGACGACGTCGACATGGCGATCATCACCCACACCAACGCCCGGCCGGACGACGGTCTGTCGAGCGTCGGGGACACGCACAACGGGTGCGTCGTCAAGTTCATGCGCTTCCTGGGCAAGGGGGCCCACGCCGGCAGCGCGCCGCACCTCGGGATCAACGCGCTGAAGGCCGCCCAGGTCGCGCTCCATGCGATCGACGCCCAGCGGGAGACCTTCCGGGACGAGGACACGATCCGGGTCCACCCCATCATCACCCGGGGGGGCGAGGCGGTCAGCGCGGTGCCGGCCGACGTCCGGCTCGAGACGTTCGTGCGGGGCAAGACGGTCGAGGCCATCGCGGAGGCGGCCGCCAAGGTGGACCGGAGCCTGCGGGCGGGCGCGCTCGCGCTGGGCGCCCGGGTCCAGATCACGACGCTGCCCGGCTACCTGCCGCAGAAGATGGACGCCAACCTGGTCGCTCTCACGCACCGGAACGCCGCCGCCGTGGTCGGTGAGGCGAACATGGGCAAGCCCCGGCATTCGACCGGCTCGACCGACATCGGCGACCTCGGGTTCATCATGCCGGAGGTCCACCCCCGGGCCGGCGGCGTGCGGGGCAGCATCCACGGCGCCGACTACGTCATTGTCGACCACCGGCTGGCCGCGGTGAACCCGGCGAAGTTCATGGCGACGACGGTGGTCGACCTGCTCCACGACGGCGCCCGGGAGGCTCGGCGCGTCAAGGCCGAGGCCGGCGCCAAGCTCACCCGCGACGAGTACCTCGCCCTCGTCCGACGGTTCACGTCGTTCGAGGAGTTCCCGGCGACATAGGCCAGCCCAGGAGCGCATGCGGGTGACACGGACGGCCGTCGGAAGCCGGGCACGATAGGAGTCCCGATGGGCAACCTGCCGGTCACGCTGGCGACCCGTGACTACGACTACGTGGTGCCGCTGGCCCTCGGCGACGTCACCGTCGAAGGGATCGACCTCACCGTCATCCGGGAGTTCGGCGCGCTGCCGCGCGTCCTCCAGGACCCGGCCGTCCACGGCGGCGAGGCGTCCTTCAGCCGCCACGTCCAGCGCCTGGCGGCCGGCGACCGGAGCTTCGTGGCGGTACCGGCATTCCTCATGCGCGAGTTTCGCCATCGGAACTTCTTCGTGCACCGGGATGCGGGCCTCCGCGCGATGGGCGACCTGAAGGGCACCCGCATCGGCATGGACGCCTGGCCGAACAGCGGGAACACCTGGAGCCGGGCCCTCCTCCGGGCCGACGGCGTCGGCCTCGACGCGGTTCGCTGGATCGTGGGGCCGATCAACCCCGGTGACGCGGGGCCGCGGCCGGACGCGCTCCCCGGAGGCGTGGAGGCGGCGCCGGCCGGCCGGTCGCTCCAGGAGATGCTCCTGGCGCGCGAGCTGGACGTCCTGATCGCCGCCTGGCCGCCCGCGGGCTTCGGGGAGCGCGGCAGCCCGATCGTGCGGCTCTACCCGGACTTCCGCGCCGTCGAGCGCGACGACTACCGGAAGACGAAGCTCTACCCGGCCCACCACATCGTCGTCGTCCGCCGGCGCCTGGCGGAGGAGCATCCCTGGGCCGTGCGGAGCCTCTATGCGGCGCTGCTCCGGGCGCGGGAGCATGCGGCGCGCACGCGGCGACTCCTCCACGAGTCGAGCGCCTGGCTCCTGGCCGACCTCGAGGAGGAGGCGGAGGTCCTGGGGCCCGGCTTCGAGCCGTACGGCGTCCGGGGGAACCGGGCGATGATCGCCGCGTTCTGCGAGGAGCAGTGGGCCCAGGGCCTGGTCCCGCGGCGCCTGGACCCCTCCGAGATCTTCGCCGACTTCGAGCGGCTGGCGGCGCTCGAGCCGGGCGGTCGGCCGGCAGGCGGCGCGACCTGACGCCCACCTCGGGCCCGTCCGCCCGGCCCGACCCGATCGGGCCCGAGGCCGGGTCCGAGCGAACGCGGCGCGCCCTGGTCACCGGCGGCACCGGGGGTCTCGGGCTCGCCATCGCCTGCACGCTCGCCCGGGACGGCCTCGCGGTGGTCGCCACCTATGCCCACGACGACCGAGCCGCTGAGGCCGCGGTGGCGTCGGCGAACACGCACGGGGTGGCGCTCTCGGTCGTCCGCTGCGATGCCGCCTCGACCGCGGCCGTGGCGGGGCTCTTCGAGGCGGAGCCCGCCGGCGGGTACGACGTGTTCGTCCACGCCGCCGGCTTCACGCGGGACGGGCTGATGATGCTCATGCCGGACCGCGACTTCGACGACGTCGTGGCCGTCCACCTGGGCGGCGCCTTTCTCGGCTCCCGGCAGGCGCTCCGCGGGATGACGGCGAGGCACTGGGGCCGCCTCGTCTACGTCGTCTCGCCCACCGCGGTCCTCGGCCGACCCGGCCAGACGAACTACGGCGCCGCCAAGGCCGGCCTCATCGGCCTGTGCCGGTCGCTCGCGCGCGAGGTGGGGGGCTTCGGAATCACGGTCAACTGCGTGTGCGCGGGACTCGTCGACACCGAGCTAACGGCGCACCTCCCGGCCGCCACCCGGGCCGAGCTGATCGCCGCCATCCCGCTGGGTCGGCCCGGCCAGCCGGGAGAGATCGCCGCGCTCGTGAGCTTCCTCTGCTCCGAGCGCGCCAGCTACATCACCGGTCAGGTGATCGGGGCCGACGGCGGGTTGACCTGAGCGCGAGCCGATCCCGGTCGCCCGGGTCCGGAGTGTTGAACCCCGAGCGCACGACGGTATAGACTGCGACCATGCCGCCGGCGCCCCGCGTGTCTGGAGAGGTGCCGCCCCTGCCGCCGCTCCCGGCGTTTTACGACGGGGACGACCAGCGCCGGCAGTGGCTCTCTCGCCTGTTCGATCACGCCGCGCCACACTACGACCGGATCGAGGCGCTGATGTCCTTCGGGTTCGGTCCCCGGTTCCGCCGCTCGACCTTGCGACGAGCCGGGCTCACGGCGGACATGACCGTCCTCGACGTGGCGGTCGGCACCGGCGCCCTGGCCCGGGCCGCGCTGGCGCTCCTCGACGCTCGGGGTCGCGTCGTCGGCGTCGATCCGAGTTTCGGCATGCTGGCCCAAGCGCAGAAGCTCGGGCGGATCGCGCTGGCCCAGGGCCTGGCCGAACACCTGCCCTTCCGCGACGGCGCCTTCGACTTCGTCACCATGGGATACGCGTTGCGCCACGTCGCGGACCTGCGGAGGACGTTCGCCGAATACCACCGCGTCCTGCGGCCGGGCGGGCGGCTCGTGATCCTCGACTTCGCCCGCCCCGCGAGCCGGGCCGGCTTCGCGCTGGCGCGCGGCTACCTCGGCCTGGTCGTGCCGTGGATGGCCGGGAAGTGCGCGCGCCACGACGCACCCCGGCTCTTGATGCGATACTGCTGGGCCAGCCTCGAGCACTGCGTATCCCCCGAGACCGTTCAGGCGACGATCGCGGAAGCGGGGTTTCGCGTCAGCGCGTCGCGGCGGTGGGTCGGGGTCCTGAGCGAATACGTCGCGGTCAGGCCCTAGGAGCGTGTCGGACTAACCCGGCGCCGGCCACCGAGCGCGTGGTGCATCGAGGAGTGCCGAAATGACCTCGTCACCACGTCATTCGCGATTCCACCGGCAGCTTCCGCCACATCCGCTTGCGGCGCCGGAACCACACCGCCGCGAACACCACCGCCAGCCGCGCCCGCAGCCAGAGCGGTCGCCGGAGGAACACCCCGCCGGCCAGGACCGTCGTCACGGCGTCCCGGAGCGTCGGTGGCGGGCTCGGGGAAAGGAAGACGTCCAGGAACGCCGGCTCGTAGTATCGGTCGATGAAGCGGAAGAACAGTGCTGCGCCGCGCTCGATTCGCCTCCGGACGCGGATGAACGCCGAGGCCCGGAACTGCCCGCGCCGGAACGCGTCGAGAATCGCCGCGCAGGCGAGCTCCGCCGACTGCATGGCGATGTAGACCCCCGTCGAGAAGATGGGGTCGACGAACGTGACCGCGTCACCCACGGCGACGAACCGGTCTCCGGCGGCCGGCGTCGTCCGGTAGGAGAAGTTGGCGGCACTCCACACCTCGCTGACCCGCGTGGCGTCCCGGAGCCCCGCCGCCACGCTCGGGCAGGCGGCCACCATCTCCTCGAAGAGCTCGGACCGCGAGCCCTGGCGCCCCTTGGCCACCCGCTGGTGGAGGACGCAGCCGATGCTGGTCAGGTCATCCGCGAAGGGGATCCACCAGAACCAGCCGTGCTCGTACAGATAGATGCGGATGTGCCCCTCGGTGCGTCCGGACCAGCGCTCGGCCCCCCGGTAGTGGGCGAAGAGGGCGACCTTCCCGAGGCCCGGCATGGGCTCTCGCCGGCCCAGCTGCCGACTGACCGCGGCGTCACGCCCGCTGGCGTCGACCAGGAAGGCGGCCTCGACCGGATAGCGCTCCCCGTCCTCGCTCCGGACGTCGAGCCGGACCCGGTCGCCCTCGACGGTCACCCCGCCGACCTCCGCGCCCTCGAAGACGGCCGCCCCTTGCTTTCTCGCGTGGTCGAGCAAGAGCCGGTCGAAGTCGGCGCGGGGCACGTTGTAGGCGTGGTCCGCCCAGGTCGGGCCCGACCGGAAGTTGAACACCACCTGCCGTCCCTCGACGTCGTCGATGAAGGCGGCGCCGTGCTTCCGCATGAAGCCGGCGGCCTCCAGATGGGGCGTGAGACCCAACCGATCGAAGAGCGGCACGTTGGCCGGCAACAGCGACTCGCCGACGTGGAAGCGCGGGAAGCGCTCGCGCTCGAAACAGGCCACCCCGAGGCCCGCCCGCGCGAGCAGCATGGCGGCGGTCGACCCGGCCGGACCGCCACCGACGACCGCGACGTCATAGCGAGGCGCGATCCGATCCGCCATGCGCTCCGCCTCAGGCGTGCGGCAGCGGGAGGAAGGTTCGGCGCCGGACCCGCGCGGCGGCCAGCAGCCGGCGCGGCGCCTCGCGCAGCACCTCCCGGGCCAGGTACCAGCCGATCCGGGTGCCGTCGACGAGGGCGTGGAACCGACTCGCCCGGCCCGGTGGATAGATCGCGCGCACGGGCACCGGCACGATCGCGTACCCCGAGCGGGCCGCCGCGAGGAGGGCCTCGGACTCGAGCACGAACCCCTCCTCCCGCAAGCGGACGAGGCGAAGCAGGGCCGCGGGGTAGACCCGGAAGCCGCACTGCGTGTCGCGGACGGCCCTCTGGGTCAGCCATCGGATGAAGCGGTCGGCGACCCGGATCGCGCCGAGCCGTGTCCGGGGGATCCGATCCCCGCCGACCCCGGCGAGGCGATCACCGAGGACGAGGGCCCGCGGCGTCCGGCGCGCGGCGGCCAGGAGCCGAGGGAGGTCGGCGGGGTCGTGCTGGCCGTCGCCGTCGAGCGTGGCGACGGCGGCGGCCCCACGGCGCAGGGCCTCCGCGAACCCCGCTCGCAGCGCGGCGCCCTTGCCGGCGCGCCGGCCCGTGCGGATCACGCAGACAGCCCCGGCCGCGACGGCCCGGGCGCTGCTGTCGTCGCTCGAGGCATCGTCGACCACGATGACGGGGCACACCGTGCGAGCCCGCTCGATCACCCTCGCCACCGTCGAAGCCTCGTTGAAGACGGGGATGACGGCCACGACCGCTCGGGTCCCGACGCGCTCGCTCATGCGGGCCCCTTCGGACCAGCAGCGTGATCGGGCCCGGCGATCGGCCCGGGCCGAGCCCCGAGCAGCCCTAGGACGCAGGGAGGAGGCGGGCCGAGACGTATGCCGCATACGTTGAGGCCCGCCGACGACCGAGGACGCAGAGCTGCGACGGTTATCGTCACGGCACTCACAGGCGACCGAACATGGACAGATACTCCGACTTCATGTAACGCTCCAGGAGGACCAGCAACGCGATCCCGGGCAGCATGAGGATCAGGGCGGCGATCGACGCCACCT
>DASYQW010000138.1 GCA_036005065.1 Candidatus Methylomirabilota bacterium
GGTAGGTCATGGCCCGCTCCACGGCGGCCGCCGACCATCCCATGGTCACCTCCTTGGCTGACCATGGATGTACCGGCTACCGCCCGCAAAGCGGACACTTCATTTGCTCTCGGGAGCGGACAGATTATGTGCTCCCTACACTCGGCGTACCTCGCGCTTGACCGCCCGGTCGGCGCCGCCTAGACTCCTCGCAAGTCGAGGAGGGCCACTATGAAGTTCCGGACGCTCGGGTTCATCGTCACGCTTGCCCTGGGCAGCATCTCGGCACCGCTTCCGGCCGAGGCTCAGGCGCCGGCGAAGGTCCTGCGGATCGGGACGTTAGCCCCGGGCGCCCGCCCGGCCGGACCCGACTGGAGGCGGCGGTGGGCAGTCGTGGAGGGGCTCCGCGAGCTGGGTTGGGTCGAGGGCCAGAACATCGTCATCGAGGATCGATGGGCCGATGCGAAGCCAGATCGGCTCCCGGCCCTGGCGGCCGAGCTGGTCCGCTTGAAGGTCGATGTGATCTTAACGCGGTCCTGGCCGGCTGCGGTCGCGGCCAAGCAGGCCACCACGACGATCCCGATCGTCATCATCACCGCCGGCGACCCGGTGGCCACGGGGCTCGTCGCGAGCCTCGCGCGTCCGGGCGGGAACATCACCGGGCTCGCCGATCTGGCCACCGAGCTGAGCGCCAAGCGGCTCGACCTGCTGAAGGAGACCGTGCCCAAGCTGTCCCGGGTGGCTGTCCTGTGGAACTCGGCGGATGGCGGGATGACGCTCCGATTCAAGAGCATTCAGGCCGCGGCTCCGACCCTGGGGGTGACGGTGCGACCGCTGGGGGTGCAGGAGCCGGCCGATTTCGAGCAGGCCTTCGCCGCGATGACTCAGGAGCGTCCCGAGGCGCTCTTCGTAGTCTCGGACGTGTTGACCGTTTCCAACCGGAAGCGGATTTTCGAGTTCGCGGCCCACAACCGGTTGCCGTCAATGTACGAGGGGCGGCAGTTCGTCGCCGACGGAGGCCTCATCTCCTACGGGCCAAGCTTTCCCGACCTCGAGCGGCGCGGCGCCGCCTTCGTGGACAAGATCCTCAAAGGCGCCAAGCCCGCGGATCTGCCCGTGGAACAGCCGACGCGGGTCGAGCTCGTCGTGAACCTCAAGACCGCCAAGGCCCTCGGCCTCACGATCCCGCAGTCGATCTTGATCCGGGCGGACGAGGTGATCCAGTAATCGGCGCCGCGGGGTATGTGAATTGCGAGACAGCCTCGTCGCCTTCGGCGCGGCCCTGCTGACGGCCGCCCTCGAGGCGATCGGCCGGTTTGGCTGGGGGGGGCCCTACCTCCCTGAGCTGATAGCCGAGAAGTTCTTCGCGCTCATCCCCGTGTGGGCGTTCACGCCGCTGTTCCGGACCTTCGGGTACCACTCGAAGTACTATGCCTTCGGAGGCATGGTCGTCGCCGAAGTGACCGGCCTCACGCTCCTCGGCACCATCTTGCGCCCGTGGATGCGCCGCCGCGCGCTGGCCGGCTGGGCGGCTCCGTGGCTCGCGGCGACCGTCGCCGGTCTGATCGCGGTCGTGATCCTGGTGGGTCTGCTCCCGCTCGTCGACGCCGGCGTGGCCGGCCAGGGGCTCCCCGGCGGGCTCTGGGTGGCGGTGCCGACTGTCCTTCTTCTCGCGGGCTGTTTCGCCACGGTCCTCACGCGCGAGATGCCCCGATGACGGCGTGGCCGTCTGACCGCCGGGGCTTCTTGGGGCGGATGCTGGCCGGCTTCGGCGGGGTCGCGCTCGCGCCTCTGGTCGGCGCCGTGGCCACGGGCGTCGGGCATGGCCTGGCGCACGCCCAGGAGATCTGGGCTCAAATCGCCGGCCTCTCCACCGAGGTGACGCCGGTCGGGAAGTTCTACGTCGTCTCCAAGAACATCTTCGACCCCGCGGTCGAGAGCAAGACCTGGAAGCTCGCCGTGAAGGGCATGGTCGAGCGTCCCTACAGCCTCACGCTCGACCAGCTCAGACAGCTGCCCTCGGTCAGCAAGCCCCACACGCTCATGTGCATCTCGAACGAGATCGGGGGTGACCTGATTTCCAACGCCACCTGGAAGGGTGTGCCGCTCAAGGTCGTCCTCGAGAAGGCCGGGGTCCGCCCGGGGGCCCGGAAGCTGATCCTGCGGAGCCGGGACGGCTATTCGGACAGCTTCCCGCTCGGCGCCGCCCTGCACGAGGGGACGATCGTCGCCTACGAGATGAATGGCAAGCCGCTCGAGCGCCAGCACGGGTTTCCGGCCCGGGTGCTGGTCATGGGCCTCTACGGCATCAAGAACGTGAAGTGGGTGTCCGAGGTCGAGATCGTGGAGCACGACTACAAGGGCTACTGGCAGGTCCGCGGCTGGACCGACACGGCGATCTACAAGACCTTCTCGCGGATCGACGTCCCGCGCCCCGACGCCACCCTCCAGCGGGGGGTACCGACCTGGATTGCCGGGGTGGCCTTTGCCGGAGACCGCGGCATCAGGACGGTCGAGGTCAGCGTGGACGCCGGCAAGTCATGGCAGCCGGCCCGCGTGAAGCGCGCGATGGGCGATCACACCTGGGTGCTCTGGGCCCTCGAGTGGACGCCGGCCGCCTCCGGGACGGCGGCGCTGGTGTCCCGGGCGGTGGACGGGACGGGCGCCGTGCAGCCGGCCGGACCCAATCCGCCCCTCCCGGACGGGGTCGAAGGGCTCCACCGCGTCGCCGTGAAGGTGGGCTGACGCGTCGCGCTGGCTGAGAGGAGCCGGCGCGGTCGGCGGCGAGTTCGAGTACAATGCGGGGAGTCAGGACCGAGAGCTTCCCATGGATTTCCGCCAGCTCGAAGTCTTCGCCCAGGTCGTGGACACGCGGAGCTTCTCCCGCGCGGCGGAAGCGCTCCGGCTGACGCAGTCCACGGTGAGCGAGCACATCCGGCTCCTCGAAGACGAGATCGGCACCCGTCTCTTCGATCGGCTCGGCCGGGAGACGGTGCCCACTCGGGCCGGCGAGCTCCTCCACACCTACGCTCGCCGCCTCCTCACGCTGCGCACCGAGGCCCGCCAGGCCCTCGACCAGTTCCTCGGCCAGGTCTCCGGTGTCTTGACGGTCGGGGCCAGCACGATCCCCGGCGAGTACGTCCTGCCGCCGCTCATCGGCGCCTTCCGCGAGAAGTTCCCGCACGTGTCGATCGCGCTCCAGATCTCGGACACCCATGAGATCGGCGAGGCGGTCCTGGAGGGGCGAGTGGAGCTCGGGGTGGTGGGAGCGCGGCCGACCCACCGCAACCTCGAGGCCGTCGAGCTCATGCCGGACGAGCTGGTGGTCGTCGTACCGCCCGGCCACGCGTGGTTCGGGCGCCCCCTGGTGACCCTGGAGGAGCTCAGGCCCGAGCCGCTGATCGTCCGGGAGCCGGGCTCGGGGTCGCGCCAGGCCCTGGAGACCGCGCTCGAGGAGGCCGGCACCGGCCTCACGGGGCTCCGCGTCATCGCCGAGATGGGCTCGACGTCGGCGATCAAGCAGGCAGTGAAGGCCGGCGTCGGCGTCTCCATCATCTCCAAGCGGGCCGTCGAGGAGGAGTGTCGCCACAACCTTCTCTGGTGCGTGACGATCAAGGACCTCCGGTTCACCCGCCACTTTTACATCGTCACCCACACGGGCCGCTCGCGGTCTCCCCTCTGCCAGGCCTTCCTGGACTTCCTGCTGGCGCGGCGCTAGGTCATTTCGGGGGGTCTCGGAAGACCCCCCGAGGCCCCCCCGTCGTGGCGGCGGCGAAGCCGCCGCGCGGAGCACTCCTCGATGCACCACACGCTCGGTGGTCGGCGCTGGGCTACTCGGACAGACTCGTAGCCGGGACGATTTCCGAGGGCGCGCGGGGCCTGGCGCGGGGGCCCCCGCGCCTCAGAGAAAGCCGTGCCTCGCGAATGATCCCGGCCAGAGTCGCTCGTCGTCGCCACTTATCCACCGCTGTCCCCATCGCCTCACCCTGTGGGCCCCGCGCCGTCACAACGGAATTTCCGATTTGACTCCATCGGAATTGCCCATAAGATTTGGGTGTCCTTCCAGATAGGCAGCAGTCGTCGCGCGTCGTTTCGAGGACAACCGAATGAGAGGAGGCGTGCCGATGGATCGCCGCGCCCTTCTGAAGATGGCGGCCGCAGTGCCGGTGGCCCTGGCGACGTCGCGGCTGTCCCGAGCCTCGCTCGACGTCTGGGCACAACAGCGGGACTTCAATCCTCGCGCGGGGAACTGGCGGACCTTCGAGATCACGACGCGCGCCGAGGTGCTCGACCCCGATGGCGTGACGCGGGTGTGGTTGCCCGTCCCCTCCGTCGACTCGGAGTATCAGCGGACTCTCGGCAACCAGTGGTCGGGAAACGCCAGGGTCATGAAGACGCTGGTCGACGGCAAGTATGGCGCCGCGATGCTCTATGCCGAGTTCGCTGATGGGGAGACGGCTCCCGTGGTCGAGCTCACCAGTCGATTCCGGAGCCAGGATCGGGCCGTCGACTGGTCGAAGAAGGTCTCCGGAACAGAGGATCCGGGCAAGCTCAAGTTTTGGACCACGCCGACCGAGTTCATGCCGACCGACGGCATCGTCCAGGACACGGCGGTCGAGATCACCCGGGGCAAGCGCAGTGACCTCGAGAAGGTTCAGGCGGTGTACGACTGGATCCTGGTGAACACCTATCGGGAGCCGAAGGTCCGCGGCTGCGGAGTGGGTGACATCAAGGCCATCCTGGAGACCCGCAACTTCGGGGGCAAGTGCGCCGACATCAACGCGCTCTTCGTCGGGCTGCTGCGAGCCGTGGGTGTGCCAGCCCGCGACCTCTACGGGATCCGCGTGGCGCCATCCACCTTCGGGTACCGCTCGCTCGGGGCCGGCAGCGCCAACGTCACGAAGGCGCAGCACTGCCGCGCCGAGGTCTATCTCAGCGAGTACGGCTGGGTGGCCATGGACCCGGCCGATGTCACCAAGGTGGCGCGCGAGGAAACGAGCGAGTGGCTGAAGCTCGATCATCAGCTCGTGCAGGCCGTGCGGCCGAGACTCTTCGGCGGCTGGGAGGGGAACTGGCTCGCCTACAACGTCGGCCATGACATCGCGCTGCCGAACGCGACCCAGGGGCCCGCACTGGCCTTCCTGATGTACCCCCAGTGCGAAACGGCCGGCGAGCGCCGTGACAGCCTCGACCCCGACAACTTCAAGTACACGATCACTTCGCGCGAGATCAAGGCCTGACAGCGCTCGCGGTCCTCCTCGGCTGGGTCGCCGGGCTGACCCTCGTCACGGCCGGCGCGGCGGAACCCCTCCGCTTCATTCCCTGGAGCGAGGCGAACACTCCAGCCCTGGTCCTGAACGATCTTACCGGCCGGCCGCACGGGCTGGCCGACTACCGCGGCCAGGTTCTGCTGGTCAATTTCTGGGCCACCTGGTGCGAGCCATGTCGGGAAGAGATGGTCTCGATGCAACGGCTGAAGGAGCGCCTGGCCGGCCAGCCGCTCACGATTCTGGCCGTGAATTACGGGGAATCGAAACAGAAGGTCGGCGAGTTCGTCCGGCGCCTGGCCATCGATCTCCCCGTCCTCCTCGATCCGGGTCAGCAAGCGGCGCGGGCCTGGAAGGTGCGGGTGCTTCCGGCGAGCTTCCTGGTGGGGCCCGACGGGCGCGCGCGCTATACGATCGTGGGGGAGCTCGACTGGGCGAGCGACGGCGCCGTGGAAGCCGTCCGCGGCTTGCTCCGCTGAACCGCGCTAGACCGGGCGGCCGGCGGACCGGGCCACCTCGTCCCAGAGCTCGCGACGGGGTGTCACGGCGAGCAGTCCGAGGAGGGCGGCGATCCAGAGGACGATGAAGTCCGTGAGCTCGGCGGTCAGCAGGAAGAGGATCAGGCCGAGGATCGCCGCGGTCTCGCCGACAGCCATGAGGATGACGAGCCGCGTCTGGAGCGTCGCGAGGGCGGCCGCCGCGCCCGCTCGCCGGGCCGTCTCGCCCACCGCCTCCGCCGCGAGGAGCCGCCCTTTCAGGACGAGCACCGCCACCAGGGCGGCGGCGCCGAGTCCGTGGAGCAGCCAGCGCAGGGTCGCCACCTGGACCGCGCCCATGGCCGGGGACCAGCCCACGACGCGGAGCGCGTAGACGATGACCGCGTAGACGACGAGGGAGGACACCATCGCCGCGTGCAGGATCCGGGCGACCCGGAACTGCGCGGAGACCGCCGAGTCCGGCGATGGGGGCATGAGGATCGGGCGGTCGTGATCAGGGGGAGGCCGGAGGGAGCCTGCCTTCTTTTTCCTTCCTGAGGAAGTCCAGCAGCCGCTGGGTCAGCTCGGGGGGGATCTCGTCGAGGGGCAACGTCCTGGCGACATTCACCGTGCCCTTGTAGGTCCGGACGAAGCGCACGCAGGCCGGACACAGCTCGAGGTGGACGTCGAGCGCGCGAGCCCGCTCCGCCGACAGCTCGCCCTCCAGGTAATCGACCAGAAGGTCGATGCACTCCTGGCAGCGCGCGATGTGCGACCCCGACTCCACGGCGACCCACCTCTCGTCCGCGGGGACCGACCCCGGGCCTTCGTCGGTCTGATCGTAACACATCCGAGAGCCTCCGGCCCCGGGCGCCGCCGCTGGGGGGGCCGAGCGGGGCCGAGCGGTTGCTGCCGGCCCCCCGCTCGTGTAGGCTGGCCTCGACGAGCATCGTCGTCCGTCCCGGCCGCACCGAGCCCGATGCGCATCGCCCTCGTCACCCCGGTTGCGTACCCTTCCGTCCGCGGTAACGCGGTGACCGTCGGCCGCCTCCTGCGTGGTCTGCGCGGGCGGGGTGTCGAGGCCGAGGTGCTCGACCTCTCCCGCACGCCGCCGGCGGCCGCCGCCGGACGGCTCGACGCGCTCGGCCCCGGGATCATCCACGCCTTCCACGCGTTCCAGGCGGCGCCGGCGGTGGCCCCGTTCGCCCGGCAGCGCGGGGTCCCGCTCGTGATCTCGCTGACCGGGACCGACGCCAACATCGACCTGTTTCGACCCGGGCGCCGATCCGCGACCAGGGCCGCGATCCGGCAAGCCCGGGCCCTGATCGCCTTTCACGAGACGATTCGCACGAAGGTGGCGGCTGCCGTACCGGAGGTCGCGCCGCGGATCGAGATCATCCCGCAGAGCGTGGACCTGGAAGACGCGCCGGACCAGCTCGTCGATCTCGGACCATGCCGGCCGGGCGAGGTGCGCTTCCTTCTCCCGGCCGGGATCCGGCGAGTCAAGAACGTCCTCTTCCCGGTCGCGCCGCTCGGGGCACTGGCCCGGCGGTACCCGATCCGGTTCGTGGTGGCCGGCCCTATCCTGGAGGAGGCCGAGGGGCGCCGGCTGATCGCCGCCATCGCAGGGTCGGGCTGGGCCAGCTATCTGGGGGAAGTGCCACACGCCCTGATGGGATCGCTGCTCGATCAGGTCGACGTCGTGATCAACTCGTCGCGGTCGGAGGGGGGCATGGCGAACTCGATCCTGGAGGCGATGAGCCGGGGCCGGCCGCTCCTGGCGGCGGACATCGAGGGCAACCGGTCGGTGATCGAGGACGGGGTCGAAGGGTTCCTCTTCCGCGACGGCGAAGAGTTCGCGGAGCGGGCCGAGCGACTGATCCGGGACCCGGCGCTCCGCGAGCGCCTGGGTGCGGCCGGGCGGGCCAAGGTGGGGCGCCTCTACCCGCCGGACCGCGAGATCGACGCGCACCTCGACCTCTACCGGCGCCTGCTGGCCGACGGGGCGCGAACACCCAGCGCGCCGCTCGCATGCTAAGATGGTCACCTCGTGAGTGCCGGGCCGCACTCCTGAGGAGAACGCGATGCCACTGAAGAAACTCGGTCACGTCGTGCTCAAGGTCCGGGACCTCGACCGCTCCGAAGCGTTCTATACCGAAGTGGTCGGTCTTCGGGTCAGCGGCCGGCTTCCGGGGCGGATGGTCTTCTTCAGCGTGCCGGGCAACGATGACTCCCATGACCTCGCGATCTGGAACGTCGGGCCGGATGCCGCGGCGCCCCAGCCGAAGCAGGTCGGGCTCTTTCACATCGCCTGGCAAGTCGAGCGGCCCGAGGACCTCGAGACGCTGTACGGGCACCTCGTCGCCAAGGGCGCCCGGCTCCACGGGACGACCGATCACGGGGCGAACCTCTCCGTCTACTTCGAGGATCCCGACGGGAACATGCTCGAGTTCACCTACGAGCAGCCGCGAGAGTCCTGGCCGCCCGGGCGGAACCCCTTCGCGGGCCGGGAGCCGCTTCCATTCGAGACGGCCCGCATCGGCCGCTGACCGAGAAGCTGCCCGAACCGAAGTGCGCTTCCTTTCGAACGGCTTGTGACGCCGCCAGTCCCGCGATGGATCTCGCGGTTCTAGCCGAAGCGCGTCGGGCGCGGGCTTTGCCCGCGCGACCCGGGGGGAGGCGTCGGAGGGGGGCGTAGCCGCCCTCCGAATCGTGATGGAGCACGTACGGTTCGTCGTTCCCTTCCAGACCGTCTTCTACGCGCCCCATTACCTCGCGCTCACCCTCGGCCTCTTCGCCCAGGAAGGGGTGGACGTCGAGCATGCGACGGCGGTGGCGCCGAACGGCGTCGCGCGGTCCCTCCTCACGGGGGGCGCGGACGTCGGCCTGTCGGGGCCCATCCGCGCCCTCAGCGTGGTGGACCGTGGGGAAGGCCAGCTCACCTGCGTGGCGGAGGTCAACAGCCGCGTCGGCTTCTTCCTGCTGGCGCGGGCGCCCGCCGACAGCTTCGCCTGGCGCGACCTCGCGGGGCGACGGGTGCTCGTGTTCTCGGAGGCGCCGACGCCGCGCCTGTGCCTCGAGTATCTCCTGGAGCGCCACGGGGTCAGCCTGGGGGCCGTGGACCTGGTATCGGATCTGCCGACCGAGCGCGCCGTCGAGCGATTCGTGGCCGGCCGCGCCGACTACCTCCTGCAGGGACAGCCCGTCACCGAGCGGCTACTCGCCAGCGGTCAGGCCCACCTGGCGGCGGGCCTCGGGCCGGCACTGGGGCCGGTGGCCTTCAGCGCGTACCTGGTGACTCCGCGCTTCGCGGCGGAGCGAGCGTCGGCCCTGGAGGCGGCGCTGCGGGCGCTCTACCGGGCCCAGCAGTGGCTCCATCAGCACAGCCCGGACGAGGTCGCCGAGCGGGTGGCGTCGGCGTTGCCTCCGGATGACCGGGCGATCCTGGTAGCCGCCATCCGTCGCTATCTCGCCACCAAGACGTGGGCAGCCGATCCCATCCTGCGCCGGCCGGGATTCGACGCGCTCCAGGAAGTGCTGCTGCTTCGGGGGTTCATCCGGCGGGGCTACCCCTACGAGGCGGTGGTGAACACGGAACGGGCGGAGGCTGCCGTCCGGGCAGTGGGGCCGGCCGCGAAGCCGAGATGACGCTCGGCCTCCGCGAGGCGCCGGGCCACATCCTGACAGGGGGAAATGCCATGAACACACCCGTGAGTCGTCGCACCGTCCTGGCCGGCGCCGCCGCCATCGGCACCGCCGCGCTCGGCTTCCCCGCCGTCCTCCGGGCGCAGGCCCGCGAGCTCAAGATCGGTCACATCCATCCGCTCTCGGGGTTCCTGGCCTTCGACGGGGGCCTGGTCGTGAACGGCCTGACGCTCGCCGTCGAGGAGATCAACGCCGGCGGCGGCATCAAGTCCCTGGGCGGCGCGAAGCTCAGCCTGGCGGGCAGCGACACCCAGGGGAAGGTCGAGGTCGGGATGGCCGAGGCCGAGCGGCTGATCCGGGAGGGCGTGGTGGCGCTGCTGGGGCCGTACCAGAGCCCGGTGGCGTACGCGGTCTCTCAGCTGGCCGAGAAGGAGCGGACCCCGTTCGTGATCACGGTCGCCGTGGCCGACAACGTGACCGAGCGTGGCTTCGAGTACACCTTCCGGGTCCAGCCGAATGCTCGGGCCATGACGGTCCGGAGCCTCGACCACCTGGCGGAGCTGGCCAAGGGAAGCGGAGTCACGGTCAAGACCATCGCGATGATGCACGAGGACGGCCTGTTCGGGACGTCGATCGCCGCCCACCTCGAGCGGCACGCCAAGACCCTGGGGATGGAGGTGGCTCTCCGGGTGGGCTACAACTTCCGGACTCCCGACGTCACGACCGAGATCACCAAGATCAAGGGGGCCAGGCCCGACCTGGTGGTGATCAGCGGGTATTTCGGCGACGCTCTCCTGATCGCCCGGACGGCGACCGAGCATCGGCTCGAGACGCGGGCGGTCATGGGCATCGCCAACGGTGGCTTCTCCAACCCGAAGTTCCTGTCCGACCAGCCGCAGCTGGCCGACCTCATCATGGACGGCAACTACTGGCACAACCCGCAGAGCGAGCGGGCCAAGCGGGTGATGGAGAGCTACCAGAAGCGCTTCAGTGCGCCGATGTCGTCCCACTCGGTCCAGTCCTACAGCGCGATGATGGTGCTTCGCGACGCCCTGGAGCGCGCGGGCAGTCCGGATCGGGGAAAGATCCGGGAAGCGCTGGCGAAGACCAGCCTGGCCGACCACATCCTGCCGCAGGGCCCGATCCAGTTCGACAAGACCGGGGAGAACGTGAACGCGCAGCCGGCTCTGCTCCAGAACCAGGGCGGGCGGACCGTGGTCGTCGGTCCCACCCGCTTCGCCGAAGCCAAGGCGGTCTTTCCCGTTCCGCGCTGGTCCCGCCCGTGACGGCGGGCGCGGGGCGCGTGCGGTGACAGGACCCGGGGCGGCCGCGCGGGGCGGCCGGTGAGGACCCTTCTGTGGCAGGCGTGCGTGTCGGGCCTGCTGATCGGCGGCGTCTACGCGCTCGTCGCCCTGGGCCTCACGCTCATCTTCGGCGTGATGCGCATCATCAACTTCGCCCACGGCACCCTGATGATGCTCGGCATGTACGCCACCTTCTTCCTCTACACCGTCGGCGGCGTCGATCCCTACCTCTCCGTCGTCCTGGTCGGCCCGGCGTTCTTCCTGGCCGGCGTGGCCCTCCAGCGCGGGGTGATCCAGCCCAACCTGAGCGCTCCCGAGGCCAACCAGCTGCTCCTCACCCTCGGCGTCGCACTCTTCCTCGAGAACGCCGCACTCACCCTCTTCAGCGCCGATTACCGTAGCATCCGTCTGGCCTACGGGCAGCGGGTCATCCTGGTCGGCGACGCGGTCGTCAACGTGCCGCGCCTGATCGCCTTCGCCTGCTCCATCGCGCTGGCCGTCGCCCTCTGGCTCTTCCTGAAGTACACGGACACCGGCAAGGCGTTCCGGGCGGCGGCGGAGGAGCGGGAGGGCGCGCTCCTGATGGGGATCGACATCCACCGGCTCTACGCGGTGGCCTTCGGGATCGGCTCGGGGGTGGTGGCGGTGGCCGGAAGCCTGGTGACGCCCTTCCTCTACGTGGCGCCGGACGTCGGGGACGTCTTCAACATCCTGGCCTTCGTCATCGTGGTGCTCGGCGGCATGGGGAGCTTCGTGGGGGCGCTGCTCGGAGGCCTGGTGGTCGGACTGGCCGAGTCCCTGGGGGCGGCCGTGCTGCCGGGCTCCCTCAAGCAGCTTCCGATCTTCGCCCTGTTC
>DASYQW010000139.1 GCA_036005065.1 Candidatus Methylomirabilota bacterium
TGGCTTGAGGGACTGATGGCGAACGGCGTCCGCTTCTACGAGGACAACGGCGCCACCACCCGGGCCGTGGCCGCCGGAGAGATCGAGGTCGGGCTGGTGAACCACTACTACAAGTTCGAGGTCGAGGCCGAAGACGGGTCGGTTCCGATCGAGAATCACTATTTCGAGATCGGGGACCCGGGCTCGTTCGTGAACACCGCCGCGGTCGGGATCCTGGCGAGCGCCGAGCACGCCGACGCCGCGCGGAGGTTCGTCGACTACGTCACGGGCGAGGAGGGGCAGAGCTGGGTCGCGACCGAGACCTGGGAGTACCCGGTCGCCCCGGGCCACGAGCCCTCGGTGGACATCCTTGCCATCGGCCGGTTCGTGGGGCCCGAGAGCCAGGTGGACCTGTCCGATCTCGGTCCTGCGTTGCCGGGGGCGCTCCAGCTGCTCGCCGAGGTCGGGATGGTGTGATCTCGAATCCGCGAGTGGTCGAGGCGGGCGTGGGCGCGGCCATGGCCGGCATCCCTTGGCCGAGGCGGCGGCGCGTGCCGGCGGGGCTCGCCGGGGCGGCGCTCCTCGTGTGTGCGCTGGTCGGATTGCCCGTCGCGTACCTGGCGATCCGGGCGGCCGGGGCCTCGGAGGGGAGCTGGGACCTGATCCTTCGGTCCCGGACCGTCTGGCTCGCGCTGCGAACGGTCGGCCTTGCGGCGGCGGTGACGGCGACGGCCGGGGCGATCGGGGTGGCGTTTGCCTGGCTTGCGGTGAGGAGCGACCTTCCGTTCCGCAGGGTATGGGCGGTCCTGTACGCGCTGCCACTCGTCGTGCCGAGCTACGTCGGCGCGTTCGTGCTCCTCGCTGCGCTCGGCCCCAAGGGCCTGGTGCAGGGCTGGTTGGAGCCGCTCGGCGTCGACCGTCTGCCTGACATCGGCGGGTTCCCCGGCGCCTACGTCGCGCTCACCCTGTTCACCTACCCCTACGTGTACCTGGTGTCCGCGGCCGCGATCCGTGGCCTGGACCCCTCCCTCGAGGAGACCGCACGGACCCTGGGGCGTCCGCGAAGCGAGGTGTTCCGGCGCGTCACCCTGCCGCTACTGCGACCGGCGATCGCCTCCGGAGGGCTGCTCGTCGCCCTCTACACGCTGCACGACTTCGGCGCGGTGTCCCTCATGCGGTTCCCGACGTTCACGCAGGCCATCTATCTCCAGTATCGGGCCGCGTTCGACCGGACCCCCGCGGCGATCCTGTCGCTCATGCTCGTCGCGATCGCACTGGCGATCCTGGTCGCCGAGCAGCGCTTCCGGGGCCGTGCCCGCTACTTCCGGACGGGCGCCGGTGCCGCCCGGGAGCTCCCCGCGGTGCCGCTCGGGCGCTGGCGATGGGGAGCCCTGGTGCTGTCGGCGGCGGTCGTCGGGCTCGCACTGGTCCTGCCGGTTGGCGTGCTTCTCTACCTTCTCGTCCGCGGGGCAGGGGCGGGGATCGCATTCAACCTCACGGTGGGCGCCGCGGGGAACTCGGTGCTCATCTCGGCCGCCGGCGCCGTCGCGGCGGCGCTACTCGCCCTGCCGGTCGCGGCCCTTGCCGCGCGCTACCCGGGCCGAGGGGCCAACTCGGTCGAGCGCGTCGCGTACGCCGGGTACGCGCTCCCGGGGCTCGTGGTCGCGCTCGCGTTCGTCTTCTTCGCGGCGAGGTATGCACCGGCCGTGTACCAGTCACTGCCGCTCGTGATCGCGGCGTACGTCGTGCTGTTCCTGCCGCAGGTTGCAGAGCCGCTGAAGTCGGGCCTGCTGCAGCTGAGCCCGCGTGTCGAAGAGGCGGGGCGCACGCTCGGGCGCGGGCCGGGGGCCGTGTTCCGGCGGGTGGTCCTCCCGCTCCTCGCGCGGCCGGCGGCAGCCGGGATGGCCCTGGTATTCCTAACCTCGATGAAGGAGCTCCCGGCGACGTTGCTGCTCCGCCCGACCGGCTTCGAGACGCTCGCGACCAGGATCTGGACGTCTGCATCGGCCGGCCTTTACTCGCGCGCGGCCGTGCCGGCCCTGCTGATCGTGGTGGTTTCCGTCATCCCGCTCTCGGCACTCGCCCGCCGGGTCGGGGTCGAGGAGATCCGGGGGGACTGATGCCGAACCTCGTGCTCCGGTGCGCCGGCCTCGCGAAGCGCTTCGGCGACGTCGTCGCCGTCGATGGCTTCGAGCTCGAGGTGGATGACGGCGAGCTCCTATGCCTGCTCGGGCCGAGCGGCTGTGGCAAGACCACCGCGCTCCGCCTCATCGCCGGTCTGGAGCGGCCCGACGCGGGAGCGGTGGAGGTGGCCGGGCGATTGGTGGCGGGCCCCCGGACCTGGGTGTCGCCCGAGCGGCGTCGCGTCGGCATGGTCTTCCAGGATTGGGCGCTGTTCCCGCACCTCGACGTCCGGGGGAACGTGGCGTTCGGGCTCGACGGCGAGACGCAGGGTCGCGTCGGGGAGCTGCTCGAACTGTCCCGCCTCACAGGGCTCGAGGACCGGATGCCCCACGAGCTCTCCGGTGGGCAGCAACAGCGCGTGGCGCTCGCTCGCGCCCTCGCCCCCTCGCCCGACGTGTTGCTGCTTGACGAGCCGTTCTCCAATCTCGACGCGCAGC
>DASYQW010000140.1 GCA_036005065.1 Candidatus Methylomirabilota bacterium
TTCGACCTGACCCGGTTCTCGTCCTGGGCCCGGGAGAGCCGGCCGGCCCGCATCGTCTTCGACGCCCGGCGTCGCCCGGCGACGATCACCTCTTCGCTGATCCTCGGCACCTCGGTGAACATCCGCCTCGCGAGCACCTAGTAGATGGGAGGGGGCCTCGACGGCCCCCTCCCAAACCTCCCCCAGGAGGGGTTGCGGCGGCGAAGCCGCCGCTCGGAGTGAAACAGCCAATCGTGAGTGGTCGGGGAGACCCGCGGCGCGTGGTCAAGCCGCCGACCTCTTAGCCACAGGCCGATGGGGTACCGGCTCGGCATCGACGTCGGGGGGACGTTCACCGACCTGGCCCTGCTCCACGAGGAGTCGGGCCGCCTCGTGGTCGGCAAGGTGCCGTCGGTCCCCGCCGACCCCTCGGAAGGCATCCTGACCGGCATCACCGGCATCCTGGCCGACGCCGGCGTGGCGCCCGGCGAGATCGCCTACCTGGCCCACGGCACCACCGTTTCCACCAACACGCTGCTCCAGCGCCGGGGCGCCCGCACCGGGCTCGTCACGACCCGCGGCTTCCGCGACCTCCTGGAGATCGCCCGCCAGCGCCGTCCCTCGCTCTACGACCTCCACGTCCGGAAGCCCGCCGCCCTGGTGCCCCGCGAGCTCCGGCTGGAGGTCGGCGAGCGCGTCATGGCCGACGGGACGGTGCGCGTCCCGCTGGACCCAGCCGAGGTGGACGGCGTCCTCATGCGCCTGGCGGGCGAGGGCCTCGAAGCGCTGGCCATCTGCTTCCTCTACAGCTACCTCCGTCCCGACCACGAGGGCCTCGTGCTCGAGCGGGCCCGGCGGCTCCTGCCCGGTGTCTTCTGCTCGGCGTCCCACGACGTCCTGCCGGAGTTCCGCGAATACGAGCGGCTCAGCACCACGGTCGTCAACGCCTATCTGGGGCCCGGCATGGCGGGCTACATCGAGGCGTTCCGCCGCCGGGTCCGCGAGCTCGGGATCCGACCGATCCCGTATGTCAACCAGTCCAACGGGGGCACCATCGGGATCGAGGAGGCCGCCCGGGCGCCCGTCCGCACGCTTCTCTCCGGACCGAGCGCCGGGGTGGCCGGAGCCGCCTGGCTCGCGGCCCGGGTCGGAGTCGCCTCGGTCGTCACCTTCGACATGGGAGGGACCAGCACCGACGTCTCGCTCGTGCGGGGCGGACGGCCGACCCTGGCCTTCGAACGCGACATCGCGGGCGTCCCGATCCGGATGCCGACCCTGGACATCCACACGATCGGGGCCGGCGGCGGCTCGATCGCGTGGCGGGACTCGGGCGGCGCGCTCCTGGTGGGGCCGCAGAGCGCAGGCGCCGACCCCGGTCCGGCCTGCTACGGGCGGGGCGGGATGGAGCCGACGGTGACCGATGCCAACCTGCTCCTCGGCCGGCTCTCCGCGCGGGGGCTCCTGGGCGGGCGGATGCCGCTCGATCCGGGGCGGGGCGAGGCGAGCATCGCACGGCTCGGGACGGGCCTCGGGCTCTCGGCCCTGGAGGCCGCCCGGGGGATCGTGCGAGTCGTCAACGCCAACATGGCGCGGGCGCTTCGGCTCGTCACGGTCCAGCGCGGCGTCGATCCGACCGAGCTGGCGCTGCTGGCCTTCGGGGGGGCCGGGCCGCTCCACGCCGGCGCCCTGGCCCGCGAGCTGGGTATCCCCACGATCCTCGTGCCTCCCGGGCCGGGCATCCTCTGCGCCCTGGGCCTCCTCGTCGAGGATCTCCGGGCCGACGCCGTCCGGACCTGGGTGGGGCGACTCGATGCCGCGGCGCTCGGGTCCCTGGACCGGCTCTTCGGCGAGCTCGAGGCCCGGGCCAGCCGCTGGCTCGACCGGGAGCGCGTGCCGGCCGGGCGCCGCCAGCTCACGCGCTGGCTCGACCTCCGCTACGAGGGCCAGAACTACGAGCTGCTGGTCCCGGTCCCCGAGGAGGCCTGGCGGGAGCGGTCGGTGACGGCGCTGGTCCGGGAGTTCCGGCGTGTTCACGAGGAGACCTACGGC
>DASYQW010000141.1 GCA_036005065.1 Candidatus Methylomirabilota bacterium
TTCATCGACAGCCCCTCGACGATCTTGATCTTGGGGCCGGGCCTGACCTTGGCGACGATGTCGGGGTCGAAGTCGTGGGCGATGTCGACGTCGCCGCGCTCCACCATCTCCCGCTGGGTGGTGCCGTCCTTGACGTGGCGGAAGACGATCTTGGCGAAGTGTCCCTTGGGCCCCCAGTGGTTCGGGTTTCGCTCCAGCACCGCCTCCTCGTTCTTCTTGAACGACGTCAGGATGTAGGGGCCCGACCCGGCCGAATGCTCGTTCAGCCACTCGGTGGCCTTGTCCTTCTCCTTGGCATCCTCGGCGTCGGTCCCGCCGTGCGCCATCACGGCCTTGGCCTCCGCGATGGCGGTGGGCACCGCCGCCAGCGCCGCCAGGAACGACGCGTCGGGGGCGCCCAGGGTGACGCGGACCGTGGTGTCGTTCACGACCTCGATGTCCTTCACGGGGTCCATGAAGAAGGCCGGGTTGTCCTTGAGGTGCTTGAGCCGCATCAGCGAGAACTTGACGTCGGCCGCGGTGAGCGGGTTCCCGGACGAGAACTTCACCCCCGACCGGAGCGTGAACGTGTACACCGTCCCGTCCTTGGAGACTTCCCACTTGGTCGCGAGCTTCGGCTGGATCTTGGTGAAGTCCGGCGCCTCGACCGTGACCAGCGTGTCGTAGGACGACTGGTCGAGCATCTGGGCCGTGTACTCGTACTGGCGGTGGGGATCGTTCGTCACGTAGTCGTCGATGTTGCGGGCGATGATCAAGGTCTCCTGCCGGCTCTGCCCCAGGGCGCCCCCGCCGAAGACGCCGGCCAGGACCAGGACCGCCAGGGTCACGCCGGACAGGGCCAGGGCCCGCCGGCCGAGCTGAGCGAGGCGAAGCTGTCGCATGGAGAAAACCTCCTCCCGGTGAGGGTGCACGGCTCGGCTACTGCGTGGGACGGACGACGAGCGTCTCCGTGGACGCGACGCCGTCGATGGCCCGGATCCGGCCGACGACCTCCGAGGCCGCGTGGAGGTCCAGGGAGCGGATCAAGGCGACCATGTCGTAGCGCCCGAACAGCAGGTAGACGTAGGAGAGCCCGTCGAGCTTGCGGAGGGCGTCGAGCACCTCCGACTCCTTCTGGGGCTCACAGCGAATCAAGACTCCGGCAACCATTCGATGCCTCCTCGGATCTCACGGGTGTCGCTCACCGATCGGCTCGTTTCGCCTCGGCCGCGGTCACCAGGATGGCCTTGATCCCCTGCCGGGACAGGACGAAGTCGAAGGCCTCCTGGGCCTGGTGGAGCGGGAAGGTGTGGGCCAGGAGCGGACCGGCGTCGATGCGGTCCTCGGCCAGCAGGGCCAGGGCCCGCTCGTACTCCCGGTAGGAGTAGCAGATGGCGCCCACCAGGTGGAGCTCACCCCGCACGGCCGGCTCCAGGTTGATCTGGACCTCCCGGTGGACCGTCAGCATGACCACCGCCCCGCCCTTGCGGGCCATCGCGATCGCCTGGTCGAGCGCCCGGGCGGTGCCGGCCGCCTCGTAGACGAAGTCAGCCCCGCCGTCGGTCAGCTCCCGCACGGCCGCCACCGGGTCCGCCTCGTTCACGTTGACGGTCTCGTCGGCGCCCATGGCCCGAGCCAGCGCCAGGCGGTCTCCGCGCGTGCCCACCATGATGACCCGGGCACGTCGGATCCGCTTGATCACCTGAGTGGCCAGCAGCCCCATCTGGCCGGGACCGAGCACGGTGACCCAGGAGCCGGAGGTGACGTGGATCATCTCCAGGCCGCGGACCACGCAGGCCAGCGGATCGGCCAGGACGGCCTTCTCGAACGACAGCGTGGGGGGGAGCAGGTGGACGTTGCGAGCCGGCACCGCCACGAACTCGGTCATGCCGCCGTCGACCGTGACGCCGAACTCTTCGAGCTTCTCGCAGAGGTTGACGCGGCCGACCTTGCAGTACCGGCAGATCCCGCAGCCGATACAGATCTCGATGCCCACCCGAGCCCCGAGCGGCACCTCGCTCACCCGCTCGCCGACCTCGACGACCTCGCCGGCGATCTCGTGGCCGATGATGAAGCGCCGGCGGCGCGCCGGGTTGACCTCGGCGTAGATCCGCTGGTCGCTCCCGCAGATCCCGACCGCCCGCACGCGCACCAGGACTTCCCACGGGCCCACCCGGGGCACGGGCACGTCTTCGAGGATGACGCCGCGCTTGCCGGGATCCTTGACGACGGCCAGCACGCCTAGACCTTCACAAGTGGGGCGCTAGGGGCCCGCCGAGAACCGCTGCCGCTCGAGGAGACGGGCCGCCTCCTTGGCCAGATACGTGATGATGAGGTCGGCGCCGGCACGCCGGATCGCCGTGAGCGCTTCCATGATGACCCGCTCCTCGTCCAGCCAGCCGAGCCGGCCGGCAGCCTTGATCATCGCGTACTCGCCGGAGACCGAGTAGGCCGCCAGCGGGAGGCCGAACTCCTGCTTCACGCGGGCGATCACGTCGAGGTAGGGCAAGGCGGGCTTGACCATCACGATGTCCGCCCCCTCGTCCACGTCGAGCCCGACCTCGCGCAGCGCCTCGATGGCGTTGCCGGGGTCCATCTGGTACGACCGGCGATCACCGAACTGGGGCGCCGACTCGGCCGCCTCGCGGAAGGGCCCGTAGAAGGCCGAGGCATACTTCGCCGAGTAGGCCATGATGGGTGTCTCGGCATAGCCGGCCTCGTCGAGCGCTTCCCGGATGGCGGCGACCCGACCGTCCATCATGTCCGACGGCGCCACGATGTCGGCGCCGGCCTCGGCCTGGGAGAGCGCGACCCGCGCGAGCAGGTCCACGCTCGCGTCGTTCTTGACTCGCCCGTCCTCGATCACGCCGCAATGCCCGTGGCTCGTGTACTGGCAGAGGCAGACGTCGGTGATGACCAGGAGATCCGGAATCCGCTCCTTCACCACCCGCGCGGCCTGCTGGACGATGCCGTCCTCGGCGTAGGCTTCCGAGCCGCGGGGATCCTTGGTGGCCGGGACGCCGAACAGCAGGACGGCCGGGATGCCCATCCCGGCCGCGTCCTTCGCTTCCTTCACGAGCTCGTCGAGCGAGAGCCGCGATACCCCGGGCATCGACGCGATCGGCTCGCGGATGCCCCGGCCGTGGACGGCGAAGAGGGGCAGGATCAGGTTCTCGACGCCGAGTCGCGTCTCGCGAACCATGCGCCGGATGAGCGGCGACTCCCGCAGCCGGCGCGGACGGTACAGTGGATGTGCCATGAACTGATCTCCTACCTGGGTGAGGTGAAGTGTCCCGCGATCGCCGCGGCCAGCGCGGACGTCGTGTACTCCCGCGGCATGACGCCGACCTCCAGGCCGTACTCGGCGATCGTGCCGGCGGTGATCGGACCGATGGCGGCGAGCACGACGCCGCTGAGCAACCGTCGAATCTCCCCGGGCGCCAGGAGCGCCATGAAGCCGCGGACCGTCGAGGAGCTGGTGAACGTGACGACGTCCACCCCCCGCGCCTCCAGGAGGCCGAGGAGGTGGTCCGCGCCCTCTTTCACGGCCACCGTCCGGTACGCCGGCGCCACGGTCACCCGGGCCCCGAGGCTCTCCAGCACCTGCGGCAGGACCTCGCGCGCCTCCGCGGCCCGGACGAGCAAGACCGCACTCCCCGAGGCCAGATGGGGGCGCAGCACGTCGGCCAGCCCCTCGGCCCGGTACTCCCCCGGCACCACGTCGGCCCGGAGGCCGACCCCGGCCAGGGCCTCGGCCGTTTCGGGGCCGATGGCGGCCAGCCGCGCGCCACCGAGCGCCCGCGTGTCGCGCCCGGCCGCGGCGAGCCGCTCGTGGAACGCCGCCACTCCGTTGGCGCTGGTGAAGACCACCCAGTGGAAGTCGCCGAGCCGGGCGAGGGCACGGTCGAGCGGGCCCCAGTCCTCGGGCGGCTCGAGCGCGATCGTCGGCATGGCCACCACCTCGGCGCCAGACGCTTCGAGGAGTGTCACGAACCGGCCGGCCTGCCCGCGGGGTCGCGTCACGACCACCCGGCGGCCGGCGAGCGGCCGCCGCTGGCGATCACCGGGTCCCGCCCCGGCGAACCGCACCGGCGGCTCGGCCCGCCGTTCGGCCGTCACGCGACCTGCCCCTGGCGCACGATCTCGGCCGCCCCGCGCTCGAGCATCCACCCGGCCACGTCCCTCCCCAGGGCGTCCGGCGTCGTGGCGCCCGGGCGGGACTCCCTGAGCACGCGGGCGCCGTCGCCCGTCGCGAGAAACGCGCTGAGCCACAGGGTACGGCCCTCGTACCGGGCGTAGGCGGCGAGCGGCGTCGTGCACGATCCCCCGATGGCCTGGAGGAAGCTGCGCTCGGCGACCGTCGCGGCGCGCGTGTCCGGATGGTCGAGCACGCCGACCAGGCGCCGCGTCATCTCGTCCTCCTCGCGCGCCTCGACGGCGAGCGTTCCCTGGCCCACCGCCGGCAACATCTCGTCGAGCGCGAGCGTGACGGCGCCGGCGGGCGACAGCCCCAGCCGGCGCAGGCCCGCCGCCGCCAGGACGACCGCGTCGTACAGCCCGTCGTCGAGCTTCTGGAGCCGGGTCTCGACGTTCCCCCGAATCGGCTCCACCTCGAGGTCGGGCCGGCGGGCGAGGAGCTGGACGCGGCGTCGGAGGCTCGAGCTGCCGACCCGCGCGCCCGGCCGCAGGCCGTCGAGCCCCCCCGCATCGCGGCTCACCAGGACGTCGCGCGGATCTTCGCGCTCGGGAAAGGCCGCCAGGCCCAGCCCCCCGGGGAGATCGGCCGGAAGATCCTTGAGGCTGTGGACCGCCAGCTCGATCCAATGGCCGAGCAGCGCCTCCTCGATCTCCTTCACGAAGAGCCCCTTGCCGCCTTCGACGGCCAGGCGGGCCTGCGCGAGCCTGTCCCCCGAGGTGCGGATCGGCACCAGCTCGGCACGGAGTCCCGGCCACGCCCGGGCCAGGGCCTCGGCCACCAGCTCGGCCTGTCGAAGGGCGAGCGGGCTCCCGCGGGTCCCGATCCGGACACGCTCAGTCACTCGCGGGGGCGGGTGCGGCGACAGCGGCCGCGTCGAGGAGCGGGAGCCGCGGACCGCCGGTCCGCTTCGGGATGGGAAGGGAGCCCAGATCGACCCGCGAGAGCGCCCCCAGCAGGCTCCGCTTGATCCCGGGGTGGACGCGCTCGAGCTCCCGGAGGAGCTTCTTCACCCGATGGCGCTGGAGCGTGGGATCCTTGCAGCCGGGGCACGCGCAGCAGACGACCGGGAAGCCCCGGGCCGGGACGTAGTCGAGGATCTCCGCCTCCCACACGTAGACGAGGGGACGGATCACGGTATGCCGGCCGTTCTGGGCGCGGAGGCGCGGGTGCATCCCCTTGATCTGGCCGTTGAAGAAGAGATTGAGGAGGAGGGTCTCGATGAAGTCGTCGGCGTGGTGGCCGAGCGCGATCTTGTTGCAGCCGAGCTCGTCGGCGTACTTGTAGAGCGCGCCCCGGCGGAGTCGCGCGCACAGCGAGCAAAAGGTCTCCCCCGGCTGGATCTTCTCCTTGACCGTCAGGTTGATGCGGGCGCTCCGCATCTCGTAGGTGTACCCCTCGCGGGCCAGGTAGTCCTCGACGATGTCGGCCCGGAAGCCGGCGAAGCCCTGGTCGATGTTGAGCGCGACCAGGTCGAACCGGACGGGGGCCCGCCGCCGGATGCGCTGGAGGAGATGGAGCAGCGCCCAGGAGTCCTTGCCGCCGGAGACGCCGACGAGAATACGGTCGCCCGGCTCGATCAGCTCGAAGTCGCCGATCGCCCGTCCGATCCGCGCCGTGAGGCGCCGCTCGACCCGCTCGACATCGCTCGCAGTTTGGCCCATGAGACAAGCCATCTGATGAGGAGATGGGTGCTTGATTGTAACAACCGGGTCCCATCGGTTCAACCGCCTTGGGCTGCTGTCCGGTGGTCGTTGACACGCTCGGGTCCTGTCCCCTACATATCGGAACGGGACGGTCCCATCGGAAGGAGGCCTCCATGGAGATCCCGAGTTTCCGCCTGGACGACCGCGTGGCCGTGGTCACCGGCGCGAGCCGCGGCATCGGGCGCGCCATCGCCCTCGGCCTCGCCCGGGCCGGGGCCCACGTCGTCCTCACGGCCCGCAAGCAGCCCGACCTCGACGCCGTCGCCCAGGAGGTCGCGGCCCTGGACCGCCGGGCGCTCCCGCTGGCGGCCCACATGGGCCGCCGGTCGGAGATCGATCGGGTCTTCGACGCCACGGCCAAGGAGTTCGGCCGGGTGGACGTGCTCGTGAACAACGCCGCCACCAACCCCGTCTTCGGGCCACTCCTCGAGGTCGAGGAGGAGGCCTGGGACAAGATCATGGCGCTGAACGTCAAGGGCTACCTCTTCGCGGCCCAGCGGGCCGCCAAGGCCATGCTGGCCGCCGGCCGCGGGTCGATCGTCAACGTGTCCTCGACGGGCGGGCTCCGGGCCAGCGCGGGGCTGGGGGCCTACTCCGTCTCGAAGGCCGCCGTGCTCATGCTCACGCGCGTCCTGGCCAAGGAGCTGGCGCCGTTCGGGGTTCGGGTCAACGCGATCGCGCCGGCCCTCGTGGAGACCCGGTTCAGCGAGGCGCTGTGGAAGACGCCCGAGATCCTGGAGCAGTACCTCAAGACGACGCCCCTCGGCCGGACCGCGCAGCCCGAGGAGATGGCGGGGGCCGTGGTCTATCTCTGCTCGGATGCCGCGAGCTACGTGACCGGCGCGACGCTGATCCTGGACGGCGGCCACCTGGCCTGATCGTCGGAGGGGACCCCAGGACGCCCAGGGGGACGCCTCATCAACCTTGTTGACATTCCCGATTGACATAGTGTAGTTTCCTGCCATGGCCGGCCTTCGCGAGGCGAACCTCCTGTTCCCGGGGGACCTTCGGCGGTGTCCGGTCTGCCGGACGAAGATCGTCGTCCCCGACGGCGAGGGCATCCTGGTGAAGAATGCG
>DASYQW010000142.1 GCA_036005065.1 Candidatus Methylomirabilota bacterium
GTGGGGGACACCCGCCCGCGGCCGCAACCGGAATCGGCGCCGCCCGACCGTTGACGCCCGGGAGTCGCGTTGATATAAGGGGCCCACCGTGACGGTCGAGCGCGCGCGGGCTCCCCTTTCGCGGTCGTCATCGCCGGGCACCGGCGCGCGCCTCCGCCGGCAACCAGGGAGCCTGGTCGGGCTTATTGTCCTGATCACCCTGACCGCCCTCGCGCTGGCGGCCCCGATCGTCGGGCGGTACGACCCGCTCCTCCAGGAGCGGCAGAGCCGCTTCCAGCCGCCATCGCTCCGCCACTTCTTCGGGACGGACGAGTTCGGCCGGGACATCTGGAGCCGGGTGGTGCACGGCGGGCGCGTCTCGCTCTTCACCGGGGGTGCCGTCGTCCTGGTCGCCGGCGTCGTCGGCATCCCGCTCGGCCTCCTCGGCGGATACGCCGGCGGCTGGCTGGACGCCTCGATCATGCGGTTCCTCGACTTCCTCCTAGCGGTGCCGGCCATCCTCCTGGCGATGGCCATCATCGCGGTGTTGGGGCCGGGAGCCGTCCACGCCGTGCTGGCGGTGGCGGTGGTGAGCATCCCGGCCTTCGCCCGGCTCACCCGCGCCAGCACGCTGGCCCTGAAGGAGCGGGAGTTCGTCCTGGCCGCGCGCGCCATCGGCGGCGGGCCCGCCTACCTGATGTTCCGGACGATCCTGCCCAACGCGGCCTCCCCCCTCCTGGTCCAGGCAACGGTGGCGGCCGCCTACGCCATCCTGCTCGAAGCGGCGCTGAGCTTCCTCGGGCTCAGCACGCGGCCACCCGAGCCCAGCTGGGGCTCCATGCTCAACACGGGCCGCTCGTTCCTCTACCAGGCGCCCTGGTACGGCCTCTTCCCGGGTGTGATGCTCACCGCGGCCGTCCTGGCCCTGAACGGTCTCGCCGACGGCCTCCAGCGCGCGCTGGGGGCGAGTCCGCTCGGACGGGCGACGGCCCGCACCGGAACCTGATGGGCCGTCAACCACCCGCCCTGGCGCACCACTGCGGAGCGCCGCCGCTCCCCCCCGGGCTCGACTGATGGCGCAGTACGTCTTCGTCCGCCTCTTGCAGCTCGTTCCCGTCCTTTTCATGGCCTCGGTCGCCGTGTGGCTCCTGATCTATCTGATCCCGGGCGATCCCGCCCTCGCGCTCCTGGGGCCGGACGTCACGCCCGAGCAGCTCCAGCTGGCCCGGGCGCGCATGGGGCTCGACCAGCCGCTGCCCGTGCAGTACGCCCTCTGGCTCGGGCGGGTCACCCGGGGCGACCTGGGCGTCTCCTACCTGAACGGCCTCCCCGTGCGCACCATGCTGGCCCAGCGGGTCCCGGTCACCCTCCAGCTGACGGCCGCCTCGCTGATCGTCGCGCTTCTGATCGCGGCCCCGCTGGGGATCCTCTCGGCCGTGCGCCCTCGATCGTGGTGGAGCCGCGTCGCCTCCGGGTACAACGCCCTGGCCATGGCCGTGCCGACGTTCTGGCTCGGCATCCTGCTGGTGCTGCTCTTCGGCCTCTACCTCCGGTGGCTCCCGACCTCGGGCTACGTTCCCGTCTGGGAGGATCCGGCCCGCGCGCTGCGCTTCCTCGTCCTGCCCGCGATTACCCTCGGGGCCTATGTCTCGGCGATCCTGGCCCGGTTCACCCGGGCCGCCCTCCTCGAGTCGCTGGAGCAGGATTACGTCCGCACCGCGCGGGCCAAGGGGCTCCGCGAGCGGGCAGTGGTCGGGTCGCACGCGCTCCGGAACGCGCTGATCCCGGTGGTGACGGTGCTGGGTCTCCAGTTCGGCGCGTTCATGGGCGGCGCGGTCATCACCGAGGCGATCTTCGACTACCCCGGACTCGGGCGGATGCTGCTCCAGGCCATCCTGACCCGTGATTACACGGTCGTTCAGGGGACGATCCTGTTCGTCGTCTGCGCCTTCGTCGTCATCAACCTGTTGACGGACCTCGCCTACGCCTTCCTGGATCCGCGGATCCGGTACTCCTGACCGACCGGCGGCGGCCGGGCCGTGGCCCCACCCCTTGCGCCGCGCGGGCCGTCCTGGTATACATGGCCAGCCCGCGTCCCCGGCTCGTCGATCCGCGCCGCCGGCACCCAGAGCAAGGAGGCACGCCATGCCACCGACTCGCGCCACCACTGACCTCGCCCGTCGCGCCTTCCTCCAGCGCGCGCTCCTCCTCGGCGGCGGCGCGCTGGCCGGCCCCGGTCTCCTCACCCTCCCGAGACCGGCCGCCGCCAAGAAGCGGGGCGGCACGCTCACCGTCGGCATGCCCAACGACTTCAACACGTTCGACCCGCAGAACCTCTCGTTCGCGAACTTCACGCTCCAGCAGAATCTCTACGACACGCTCGTCCGATACGACGGCAGCCTGAAGCCGCTCCCCGGGCTGGCCGAGCGCTGGACGATCGCCCCCGACGGCCACGCCGTCACCCTCAGCCTCCGGCGGGGCGTCCGCTTCCACAGCGGAAAGGAGCTGGTCGCCGCCGACGTGGTGAAGAACTTCGAGAAGGCGGCCGACAAGGAGCGCGGCCAGAACATGCTGCCGGCGGTCGCCAACGTCGCCAGCGTCACCGCCCCCGACGCCGGCACCGTGGCCATCACGTTCAAGAAGGTATCGCCCGAGATCACCGACGTCCTGCAGGCCATGGCGATCATCGAGCCGGCGGCCATGGACTCCCTCAAGAACCGGGGCTCCGGGACGGGCCCGTTCAAGTTCGTCGAGTGGGTGCCGGGCGACCACACCACGCTCGAGCGGAACGGCGCCTACTGGGGCGCGCCGGCGCCGTACGTGGACCGCGTCGTCTTCAAGGTCTTCAGCGACTCCGACGCCATGGTGGCGGCCCTGCAGTCGGGGATCTGCGACCTGGTCGTGTCCCTGCCCCCCAAGGACGTGGCGCGGCTCGGCCGCGAGTTCAACCTGGTCCGGGGCTACCCCGGAGCCCTGACCTACGAGATCCGGGTCAACGGCACCAAGCCGCCGTTCGACAAGAAGGAGGCGCGCCAGGCCCTCCTCTATGCGATCGACCGCGCGGGCGTCGTGGAGAACGTGCTCTTCGGCGTGAGCCAGCCGACGGTCCTGCCCTTCAGCCCGAAGTCGGCGGCCTATGACGCCACGCTTCAGAAGTATCCGTTCGACCTCAAGAAGGCCAAGGAGCTCTTCGACCGGGCCGGGGTGGCGGGCGGCAAGGCCCAGTGCCTGGCCCTGCCCCAGTTCCCCGAGCTGCCGGCCATCGGCCAGATCCTGAAGGCCGACCTGGCCAAGATCGGGTTCGATCTGGAGCTGGTCGTCCTGGACTCGACTCAGTACTACAAGCGCGTCCTCGGCGGCGACTTCCAGCTCGCCACCTCGTTCTCGGGCAACACGCAGAAGTATCCCACGCGGGTGGCGCTGAACAGCATCTACCGGACGGCCAACAACCCGGTCTGGGGGAACAACGTCCCCAAAGCCTACGTGGACGCCATCAACGAGGCCAACGGGACCATCGACCCGACCCGACAGCGGGCGGCCTTCGCGAAGCTGAACGCGGCGCTCCTCGACGAGGCCTGGGTCGTCTCGATCGCGTATCGGCAGAGCGTGTTCGGGCTGGCCAAGCACGTCGACGGGTTCGCCTTCACCGTCGACGACATGGCGGTGCTGGAGAACGTGAGCCTGGAGAAGTAGAGCCGGCCGTGCGGCGGCGGTGCCTCTGGGTCGGCAGCGACCCGCTCTACGTCGATTACCACGACCGCGAGTGGGGCGTGCCGGTCCACGACGACCGGATCCTGTTCGAGTTCCTGATCCTGGAGGGCGCCCAGGCCGGCCTCTCCTGGCTGACCATCCTCCGCAAGCGCGAGCAGTACCGCCGGGCCTTCGCCGGCTTCGATCCCGAGCGGGTGGCGGCCTTCGGCGCCCGCGACGTGCGACGGCTGCTCGGAGACACGGGGATCGTCCGCAACCGGCTGAAGATCGAGAGCGCCATCCGGAACGCCCGGGCGTTCCTCGAGGTTCAGCGTGAGTTCGGCAGCTTCGACCGCTTCCAGTGGCAGTTCGTGGGCGGCCGGCCGAAGCGGAACCGCTGGACCAGCGTCAAGCAGGTCCCGGCCCGGACCGCGGAGTCCGACGCGATGAGTCGCGAGCTCAAGCGGCGCGGCTTCACGTTCGTCGGCTCCACCATCTGCTACGCCCACATGCAGGCGGTCGGCATGGTCAACGACCACACCCGTGACTGCTTCCGCTTCGGCCGGGT
>DASYQW010000143.1 GCA_036005065.1 Candidatus Methylomirabilota bacterium
CGGCGGGGCGTCGGCCAGGCCGAGCTTGATGGCCACGGTGTTGCCACCCCAGAGGGCGGCGAGGAGGAGGATGAGGCCGACCGCCCGGACATCGAGCTCGCGCGGGGTGGTCACGGCCGTACTCTCGGATCAGCAACTTGAACGGGTCCGGCGTTGGGACCGGGCCGAGACCCGAGCAGCCCTAGGACGCAGGGAGGAGGCGGGCCGAGGCGTATGCCGCATACGTTGAGGCCCGCCGACGACCGAGGACGACGGGATGCGACGGGAATCGGCCCGGGCCGGCTCACGGGCCACGCCGGATCAGCATGGTCGTCTCACTCTAGCAGAGCGCTCCGGCGAGGGTCAAAGCGCCGGTCGGGCGGCGCGAACGCGCTGGACAAGCTCCGGTCGCTCGCGTACACTCCGCCCCTGCCATGAAGATCGGGCTCATCGGGTTTCCCGGGAGCGGCAAGACGACGCTGTTCAATCTGCTCACAGGCGCCGGGGCCGCCGTGGCTCGCCGGGCGTCGCGCGGAGAGCTGCACGTCGGCGTCGCCCGGGTCCCCGACGACCGCCTGACGCGGATCGCGCGCTTGTTCTCCCCGGAGCGCGTCGTGTTCGCCAGCGTGGAGGTCGTCGACCTGGTCGGGTTCGACCGTGGCGAGCGGGCCGGCCTCGACGTGGCCGACCTGCGCAGCGCCGACGCGCTCATCCACGTGATCCGCGCGTTTCCCTCGCCGGTGCTCGGCGAGCCGCCCGATCCGGTCCGCGACGCGACGGCCCTCGAGGAGGAGCTGATCCTGGCCGACCTGGAGGTGGTCGAGCGGCGGCTCGAGAAGCTCGCGACCGGGCTCAAGCGCAAGGCGACCGAGGTCGAGCTGCGGGAGCAGGCGCTGCTGGGGCGCCTCAAAGGGCCCCTCGAGGAGGGGATGCCGCTCCGGGCCCACACCCTCGCGCCCGACGAGGGGCGAACGCTCCGCGGCTTCCAGTTCCTGTCGCTCCGCCCGATCCTCCACTGCCTGAACCTGGCGGAGGCCGACATCCGGCGGCGCGACGAGCTGCTCGGCGCGCTCTCCGAGATGGCGAAGCGTCCCGCGACGCTGGTGGGATGGGTATCCGCGGCGGTCGAGGCCGAGGTGGCGGCCCTGCCGGAGGACGAGCAGCGCGCGTTCCTGGAGGCCCTCGGTCTTCCCGAGCCGGCGCTCCATCGACTCATCCGCGACGCCTACACGCTCCTGGGCCTGGTGAGCTTCTTCACGGTGGGCGATGACGAGGTGCGGGCCTGGACCATCCCGGCCGGCGCCACCGCGCTCGAGGCGGCCGCCGCCGTGCATTCCGATCTGGCCCGCGGGTTCATCCGCGCCGAGGTCATCGCGTGGGATGAGCTGCTCGAGGCGGGCTCACTCGCCGAGGCGCGGCGCCGTGGCGTCCTTCGCCTGGAAGGCAAGGAGTACCCGGTCCAGGACGGCGAGATCTGCCACATCCGCTTCAACGTCGGACGGTGACGGCCGCGATGCCGGACAGCCCGGGCTCGACCGGGAGCCAGGCCCCGAGTCCCGGCCGGACCGCCCTCGCCGAGGGCTGGCCGCTCGTCCTGAGCGCGCTCGTCATCGGGGCCCCGTACGGCATCGTCGCCCGTCAGGCCGGGCTCAACCTGACGGAAGCCATCGGCATGAGCCTCCTCGTCTTCGCGGGATCGGCGCAGTTCGCCGCCGTCGAGCTCTGGCGGACCGGGGCTGGGGCGCCTCTCGTCATCGTCACGGTCTTGCTCCTGAACCTCCGCCACCTCCTCATGGCCGCCGCGCTGCGGCCGTTCGTCGCGGGCGAGCCGCTCGCGCGCCGGCTGGGTCTCGCCTACCTCCTGACCGATGAGGCGTTCGCCATGGCCATCGGCTGGTTCCGCCGGGGCCGGCGCGAGGTCCGCTACTACGTGGTCTTCGGCGCCGCGCTCTGGCTCTGCTGGAACGTGGCCACCGTGATCGGCTCGCTGGCGGGGGCCGGGATCGCCGAGCCACGACGGCTCGGGATCGACTTCGCGATCACCGCGTCCTTCGTCTGCATCGTGCTCCTCGGCATCCGCCGGGCGGGGGACCTCCTGGTCGCCGGGGCGGCCGTGGTGGCTGCGGCGGCGCTCAGCCTGGCCGGGGCCTCCCTGGTGGCGGTGGTCGTGGCCGGGGCGCTGGCGCCGCTCGTCGTCTTCGGGCGGCGGCCCCCGGAGGGCAGGGCGTGATCTGGCTGGCGATCGTGGGGTCGGCGGTGGCGACCTATCTGACCCGCGCCTTGCCGCTGATCGTGACCGTGCGCGGGGCGATGCCGGCGGCCGTCGCCCGCTATCTGGACGCGCTCCCGATCGCCATCATCGCGGCCCTGGCGGGCTCGGGCATCGCCGCGCCGGGCGGCCTGCCGACCGCCGGAGCGGAGCCGATCGCCGCCCTCGTCGTGGCCGGCGTGGTGCTCTGGTGGCGGAACCTCCTGCTGGGGGTGGTGGCGGGAGTGGTCTCGGTGGCGGCGCTGCGCGCGGCCGGCTTGAGCTGAAGGCCCGGCCCGGGGCGTCAGCCGCGGGGGAAGTTCATGCAGTCGACGAAGATGTCCTGGAAGTCCGGATGGGAGGCGAGCGAGACGTGCTCGATGGAGCGGGCGAGGCCCTCGGCCCGCACGCGCTCGGGCTCGGAGACCAGCGCGAGCTGGGCCCCCAGGGCCGCCGCGTTCCCGACGTACCGGATCCGCTCGAGCGGGAGGGCCGGGATCAGGCCGATGCGCCGGGCGCTCTCGATCGAGAGGTAGTTGCCGAAGCCGCCGGCCAGCATGAGCTCGGCCAGCTCCGCGTCGGGGACCCGGAGGACGTGCTGGAGCATGCGAATCCCGCCGCCGATCGCGCCCTTGGCCAGCTGGACCTGGCGGACGTCGTCCTGCGAGAGCACGATCTCTCCGCCGCCGGCGGCCTCACCGCGGGGGACCAGGATCAGCACGCGATCCTCGCCGCGCATCTCGAGGCGTGTCCGGTGCGGCGCCGGCAGCTCCTCGCGCGCCTCGATCCGGATGAGCCCCGTCCAGTCGATGAGCTTGGCGTCGAGGGCCACCGCGATGGCGTCGATCAGCCCGGACCCGCAGATGCCCTGGGGCGCCCCGTTCCCGAGGACGTGGTACCGGATCGTGTCGCCGTCGAGCCAGACGCGGTCGATGGCGCCGACGGCGGCGCGCATCCCGTGCCGGATCTGCGCGCCCTCCAGCGCGGGGCCGGCCGGCGCCGAGCAGGCCATGAGGCGCTCCCGCGTCCCCATCAACACCTCGCCGTTCGTCCCGATGTCGACCGCGGCGCGCACCACCGGGCTCGCGTAGATCCGGGTCGCCAGCGCGACCGCCACCGCGTCGGCGCCGACGAACCCCGCCACGATCGGGAGGAGACAGACCCGCGCCTCGGGGTTCACCTTGAGGTGGAGCGCGCGGGCCGGCAAGACCATCGGATGGCGCAGGACCGGGGCGTAGGGCGCCAGGCCCACGTGCGTCGGATCGATGCCGAGAAGCATGTGGTGCATGCAGGTGTTGCCGACCACGGTGACCTTGTAGATCCACTGCGGCAGCACACCCGATCGCTCGAGCAGCTCGTCGACCTGCTGGTTGAGGAGCCCCAGGATCCTGGACTGGAGCTTGCGCAGGTTCGCGGGATTCCACTGGGCGAAGGCGATCCGGCTCATGAGGTCTCCGCCGAACACCGCCTGGGGGTTCAGGCTCGAGACGGAGGCCATGACCTCGCCCGAGGCGAGCTCGAGGAGCGTGGTGACGACGCTGGTCGTCCCGACGTCGACCGCGAGCCCGAACGCCATCGCGGTCGTGTCTCCGCGCTCGACGGCCAGGGGCTCGCCGAGAAAGGTCGTCACGGTCACCTCGCCCTTGGCCTCGCGCAGGACGGCGGGCAGCGCGCGGACCACGTCCAGCGGGACGGTGGCGGGCGCCAGGCCGGTCGCGTGGCCGAGCTGCTCGAGGTCGGAGGTCTGGTGCGCTTCCTCGCGCGGGAGCTCGACGCGGACGACGCGCTTGACGATCCCGGACTCGAGCGTCGCCCGCGCCAGCGCCGTCCGGTCGCCCTCGGCCCCCAGGATCTGGAAGGCGCGCTCGTCGAGCGGCGGCGCGATCTGGACCGTGGCCGCCTCGGCCGGGACACACTGGCAGGCGAGGCGGTACCCCTCGCGCACGAGGTCGCTTCCGAGCTGCAGCTCGTCGTTGATGGTGGGCGGGGGCACGCACCCCGCCACGACCTTCACGCGGCACGACGTGCAGCGGCCGCGCCCCCCGCAGGTCGCGGTGATGTCGACGCCGTGGGCGTGCGCGGCGCGCAGGAGCGGCGTCCCCGGCTCGATGGGCACGGTCGCTCCGCTCGGGAGAAACGTGACCGGGACCGTCGTCACGAGCGTCATTCTAGCAGAGCGGTCCGCCCCGCCCCGCGTCTCGACCCTGGTCCATCGGGCTTGGTATAGTAGCGCCGAAACCCGAGGGACAGGAGGCCACCGTGACGACGTCGACCGCCGCGGCGTGAGGGAGGATGGCCGGCCGCCGGGCCGCCGGGCGGGGTACCTTCGGAGCAGCAGCGTGATCATCTCCGGCGATGGAACCGGGCCGAGACCCGAGCAGCCCTAGGACGCAGGGAGGAGGCGGGCCGAGGCGTATGCCGCATACGTTGAGGCCCGCCGACGACCGAGGACGACGGGCTGCGACGGGGATCGGCCCGGGCCGCCTGGCGGCGCTGCCCGGCGGCGCGGCCGAGTCGGTGCTGGAGCCCGGAGCGCTGCGGGGCACGCTGGTCATCGCGGGGCACCCCCTCGGCGAGCTCCGTCCGGGGACTCGCCTCCGTCTCGGAGACGGGGTGCTCGTGGAGCTCGACGACGGCCCGGCTGAGGGTGGGCTCCGGGAGGAGGATGGCGCTCCCCCCGTGCCGGCCCGGGTCGTCCAGGGTGGGGTGGTGCGCGTGGACGATCCGGTCGTGATCGAGGCGGTCCGGGTTCCGATCGAGGACGCCCTCGACCTCCATTCCTTTCGCGCCGACGAAATCGCCGAGGTCGTCGGCGAGTACCTCCGACAGGCGCACGCCGCCGGCTTCCGGACCGTCCGGCTGATCCACGGCCGCGGGCGTGGCGTCCAGCGCGAGACGGTGCGGCGCACCCTGGCTCGTTCCCCCCTGGTGGCGAGGTTCGGCGACGCCCCACCCGAGCTCGGCGGCTGGGGCGCGACACTCGCCGAGCTTCGCGACCTGCCGGAGTGGCCCGAGCCTCCCGCGCCGTGAGGGTGGCGGTCCTCACGGCGACCCTTGGCGTCGTCCTCGCGGCCAGCGCTCTCAACCTCGTGCTCGGCGGCCTGTGGGTGGCCGGCGTCGTGAGTCTCACCCTCTGGCGCCGCCGGATGCCCTCGGCGGCGTGGCTCGTCCTCGTCCTGACCCTCGCCGCGGCGACGGCGTTCTCCCGGCTCGGCTGGCTCACCGCGCCGGCGGCGCGAAGCTACGAGGCGGACGAGCTGGCCTGGCTCGGTGCGGGGCTCTGGGGACCGGCTCCGCCGGCCCGGACCGCCGAGTCCGACTTCGAGAGCCGGCGGGCCGCCCTGCGGGCGCGACTCGCGCGCCGCCGTCAGATGGAGTTCCGCGTCACGGGCCGGGAGCTCGGGGAGCGCGCCGCGCTGGCGATCGCGGTCAGTCGCGAGATCGGGCGCCTCCGCGACCGGGCGCCGGCCGAGGTGGCGGGCGTCGAGCACGCCGCGCGCCGGCTCGCCCTCACCCTGACCGCTCCCGAGTTTCGTGACCTGGATGGCCGGGCGACGCGCCTGGCCGAGTGGTTCGCGGACCTGGACGCGCACTTCACGGCCGCGCGCGATGCGGCAGACCTCGACACGGCGGCCCGGGCCCTCGAGGCCCCGGCGATGGCCGCCGTGTCGCTCGGGGCACTGCGCGAGGACCTCGCCCGGGTGGACGCGGCGTCGGCGGCGCTGGTCCGGGCCCTGGCCGGCCAAAGCGTCGGCGTGACCGCAGCCGGGCGACTCGAGTACGCCGAGGCCCGTGGGGAGCTCGTCGTCGAGGACCGCTACGCGTTCACGGCACCGCCCCCGGTCCGCATCACGCGCCTGGACGTCCGCCCCCTCCGGAAGGCGGCGATCGGGGCGGGGTCATCGATGGGCACCGTCCAGACACTGGCGTACGGTCTCGGAACGAGCGAGCTCCGGGAGCTGGGCGGGGAGAACGCGATCGCGGTCGAGACCGGGGTGGCCCGGGTCATGGTGGTCGATCGCCGCACGCGGCCGGTGACGCCGGTGCCGATCCGGGCCGTGCTCAGGCCCATCCCGTTCCACCGGCTTGGCGTCCCGAGCGACGACGGCTCGCCGGCCGAGTTTCCGATCCGGGTCGCTCTCGGCGAGGCACCCGGAGTCGAGGCCGGTCTCCAGCTCGCCGTGGGCCCACGGCGCCTCGAAGAGACCCGGCTGCCGGGCTACGCATTCCACGACGCGAGTCTGCCCGGCACCCTCACCCGCGACGGGGCTCACGACGTGTGGGCTCCGGCCGATTCCCAGCGTGCGGCGGCGCCGGCGGCGGACCTCCGGCTCGAGCTGGTCCCGCCGAATCGGCTCCTGCGCAACCGGGCGTTCGCCCGCCTGGCGCCGTATCTCTACGTCCCGAACCTGACCGTGACGCTGGCGCTCGTGGGGCTCGTCGCGCTGACGAGCATCCTCACTCGCCGGCGGGGACGCCCGGCGCTCCCGCCGGCCGGCAGTGAGCCAGGGAGGTGAGCAATGCGGCTCCCCCTCGCTGAGGTGGAGGCCATGATGGCCGCCCGACCGGCCGGGACGTCGCTGGAGGAGGTGCTCGAGGTCTTCGAGGTCTTCGCCAGCGGCTCGCTGACGGAGGAGGTCTACATCCTGGACGACGTGTCGGGGAAGCGGATCGCCATCGCGCCGAAGGCGTTCAAGCAGCGCTACCAGCCTAGCGGCTAGCCGCTCGAGGTCGGCCGGTCCTTCTCGGCTTCCTGGAGCTGGCGGTAGAGAAAGTCCGCTTCCAGCGGGGTGAGGTCGAACTGGCGCGAGGCGTCGTCGATCAGCTTCGAGCGCTTGGCCGTCGGGTCGTCGGCCAGCCGGTCCAGCACCCACGAGAGCGCACGCTTGATGTTGGGCTCGCCCAGGCTCATCTCAGCGTCTCCATCAGCGTCGGCAAGGCCTCCAGGCTGGGCAGGACGCGATCGGCGCCCGAGAAGTCCTCGTGGCGCGTGGCCGCGCACGGAATGGCCGCCACCGCCATGCCGGCCGCCTTGGCCGCCAGGACGCCGTTCCGCGAGTCCTCGACCACCAGACAGGCGGCCGGCTCCACGCCGAGCCGCCGGGCCGCCAGGAGAAACCCGTCCGGGGCCGGCTTGCCCCGCGCCACGTCCTCACCCGACACGACCGCCTCGAATGTCTCTGCGAGGCCCACCGCGTCGAGGATGGCGCGGATCACCTGGCGCGGCGAGGCCGAGGCGAGGGCGAGCCGGAGCCCGGCCTCCCGGAGCGCGCGTGGCACGGCCGGCACTCCGGGGAGCGGGCGGGCCTCGGCGCGGATCAGCGCCACGAGGTGCGCCGTCCGCGCCTCGACCAGCGCCGTCGTCGGCTGAGGTAGATCGAAGAGGATGCGGAGCACCCGGAGCATCTCGGCGTCGGTCTTTCCGAAGAATGCGCGATTGTCCCGCTCCGTGTACGAGGTCCCGCGCGGGCCGAGGACTTCCTGGGTGGCGCGGAGGTGCAGAGGTTCGGAGTCGGCGAGCACGCCGTCCACGTCGAAGATGACCGCCCGGGGACCCGTCATCTGGACCGACATGGAAAAGTCGTGAAGCCACCGTCAGATGGCACGCCAACCCTCCGAATGGTTCTGAAGCCGAGCGAGACCGGGTGATCGCTGAAGCTGCCCTACTCTACCCGAAGGTGACCGGACGGCCGAAGGAATTTTCGCCGCCTCGTGGCAACTGGGGTCTTGCGAGCCCGGAACGGCAGGGCTCTAATGACGGTGCACTGTCGGCTCCACCGGAGGAGGCTCGCCTGCAGATTGCTCTCGACCGCACGGGCGGAACGCCGCTCTTCCTCCAGATCAAGCGGCATGTGGAGGGGCTGATCTCCGGGGGCGTGCTGCCTCCGGGGAGCAAGCTCCCGGCGACGCGCGAGCTCGCGCGGGCGCTCGGCACGAACCGCGCGACGGTGACGACCGCCTACGACATGCTGGTGGCGGAGGGGTGGACTCGCGCCCACGTGGGGCAGGGGACGTTCGTGGCCGAGCGTGGCGCCGCCGGCGCGACGGCGCCCGTGGCCGCGTCCCCGGTCACGACGCTCGCCGTGGACTGGGAGGCCGCGTGCTCCCGCGGCGCCCGCCGGCTGGCCGCCGATGCTCGGCGTCGCGAAGGCTTCGAGGCCGCCACCGGGGCCGACGGGCGCCTGATCTCGTTCGTGGGCACGACGCCCGATCCGACGCTGTTCCCGACCGAGGCTTTTCGCCGCGCGCTGAATCGGGTCATCAAGCGCGAGGGGAGCCTCCTCCTCCAGTACAATCCCGTGGCGGGGTATCCGGCGCTGCGGCGATACCTCGCGGCCTGGCTCGTCCGCCACGGGATCGAGGCGCCCGAGGAGGAGGTGCTGGTCGTCAATGGGTCTCAGCAGGGTCTCGACCTGATCGCGCGTCTCCTCATCGATCCGGGAGACGCCGTCGTGCTCGAGCAGCCGACGTATCCGGGCGCCATCCAGACCTTCGGCGCCGCCCAGGCGCAGATTCTCCCGCTGCCGATCGGTGCCGATGGTCTGCGCGTGGAGGCCCTGGCCGCGCTCCTCGACCGGCACCGCCCGAAGCTCCTCTACTGTCAGCCGAGCGGCCAGAACCCGACCGGCCTCTCGCTCGATCCGGCCACCCGCCGCGCGCTCCTGGAGCTCTGCGCGCGCCATGGCCTTCCCGTCGTCGAGGACGGCTTCGGCGGTCCGGCCGACGCCGAGCGGGGTCACCTCCCGCTCCGCGCGCTCGACCGGCACGGGCTCGTGATCCACCTGGGCACGTTCTCCAAGATCCTGTTTCCCGGCCTGCGCCTGGGGTGGATGGTCGTGCCGCGCCCGCTGGTCGAGCCCCTCTCGAGCATCAAGCAGCTCGCGGACCTGTCCACCAGCGCCCTGCTCCAGGCGGCCCTGACCCACTTCTGCGCGCAGCGGCGGCTCGAGCGGCACGCCCGGACGGTTCGGGCCGAGTATGCGCGTCGCCGGGCGGCGCTCCTCCGGGCGCTCGCCCGCCATCTGCCCCGGGGCGTCGCGTGGACCACCCCCGACGAGAGCGGCTTCTCGCTGCTGGTCACGCTGCCGGAGGGCCTCGACGCGGCCGCGCTCTTGCCACGCGCGGTCGAGCGCGGCGTGGCGTACATGCCCGGACGGTTCTTCTTCGTGGGCGATCAGGGCGAGCGGACGCTGCGGCTCGCCTTCGCGTCGCTGTCCGCCCCCCGCATCGAGGACGGTGTGCGGCGGCTCGCCGAGGTGCTCCAGGAGGCCGTGCGGCGGCGCCGACCGCGCGTGGCCGGCCCCCGGGCGGCGCTCCCGCTGGTCTGATCGCAAGGAGGTGTGGCATGGCGACTGGACCCCGTTTCGCGACCCGGGCCGCCCGCGGCGTCGGACCTCCGGCGTCCGTCTCGCGGCCCCTGACCCCACCGATTCACCTGGCGAACGTCTACGCCTTCGACGACCTCGCCCAGGTCGATGCCGTGTGGGAAGGGCAGCGGCCCGGCTACATCTACGGCCGGTTCGGGACGCCCAACCACACGATGCTGGAAGAGACGCTGGCCGGGCTGGAAGGGGCCGAGGCCGCGGTGGTCACGGCGTCCGGCATGGGGGCGCTCACGGCGATGCTCCTCGCCGCGCTCCAGCCGGGCGACCATCTGGTGGCCGGCCGCGATCTCTACGGGACGACGACGGCGCTCCTGCGGGAACAGGCCCCGCGGTGGGGCATCGCCGTGAGCTTCGCCGACGCGGCGGAGGCCGCCCAGGTGGAGGCGGCTCTCACGCCAGCCACGCGCGCGATCTTCGTCGAGGCGGTGTCCAACCCGCTCCTGCGTCTGGCCGACCTCCCGGGGCTTTCCGACCTGGCCCGCCGCCGCGGGCTGACGCTCCTGGTCGACAACACCTTCGCCTCGCCCGCGCTCCTGCGGCCCCTCGAGCACGGCGCCCTGGCCGTCCACCACAGCGCGACGAAATACCTGTCGGGCCACGGCGACGCCACCGCGGGCGTGCTGGCGGGACCGGCCTCGCTGATCGGCGCGGCCCGGGCCCAGGCCGTCCGGATCGGCCTCAACCTGGGACCGTTCGACGCGTGGCTGGTCCTCCGGGGGCTCCGCACGCTCGCCCTCCGGATGGAGCGGCACTCGGCGAATGCGCTGACCCTCGCACGCCTCCTCCACGAGCGGCCGGAGATCCGGCGCGTCTACTATCCCGGCCTGCCCGATCATCCCCAGCACGGCCTCGCGCTCAAGCTCTTCTCGGGCGGGTTCGGCGGTATGCTGGCCTTCGAGCTGGCGGGCGGGGCGGCGGCGGTGGAGCGGTTCTTCCGGGCCCTGCCCCTCCTCGAGTTCGCGCCGAGCTTCGGGGATCTGACGACGACCTGGAGCTATCCGGCGCGGACCTCCCACCGGCCGCTCTCGGCGGACGAGCAGGCGAAGCTCGGCATCGATCCCGGTCTGATCCGGCTGTCGGTCGGGATCGAGGACGTGGACGATCTCCGGGACGCCCTGCTGACGGCGCTGTCGGCGACGGGAAGGTAAACCCTCACCACGACAGGAGACGACGCATGGCCGCGACCATCCCCGACACGTTCAAGGACCTCTTCCAGAAGAAGGCCTTCGCGAGCCTGGCCACCGTCATGGCGGACGGAAGCCCGCAGGTCACGCCGGTCTGGTGCGACTTCGACGGGAGCCACATCCGCATCAATTCCGCCCGAGGTCGGGTCAAGGACCGGAACATGCGGCGGAACCCCAAGGTGGCGCTGGCCGTCCTGGATCCCGACAACCCCTACCGCCACCTCGCGGTGCAGGGGCGGGTGGTGGAGGTGACCGAGCAGGGGGCCGACGCCCACATCGATGCCCTGGCCAAGAAGTACCTCGGGCAAGACCGCTACCCGTTCCGGCGGCCGGGAGAAGTCCGGGTCATCTACAAGATCGCCCCCGATCGCGTCGCGTCCATGGGCTGAGGCGTGCCGCCTCGTTCGGGTGGTGGCGGTACCATCGCCATGCCGAAGAAATGGGCGGCGAGGTATCCCACTGATTCCAAAGGGACTGAAGTTGGTATCCTCGTTGCTCCGTCCCTGGTCGGGAGTTGGGCTACCTCGCAGGGACGCCGCGGGCTCCCTTGCAGCCCACGCGGGCCCTTGACGTGCCCGCGGGACGCAACATACATGTGATTCACTCGAAAAATGCCCCGGGAGGAGCCGCGTGGGATCGGCAACCGCGGTCCTCGCCGCACGGGGTCGCGGCTCGGGAGCCGCATGGGATTAACCCAGCACCAAGGGAGGGAGCTACCATGAGGACGCGATGGCCGTATGCGCTGTTGACCCTGCTTCTGGCGTGGGGCGTTGTCGGGGCCGATCCGGCCGATGCCCAGATAAGGGCCTGGACGGCACATGGGTGGATCGGCGCCTCGCATATCGGAAACCCGGGATTTTTCACCTTCTTTACCAATGGCAAGATCGAGCTGAAGCCCACCGTGAGCCCGGGACCCGGCACGTCGACGTTAAGGTACAACGTCGTCGCGGTGGACGGCCTCTACGAGCCGACGACCGCGACCGGCTTCCGCCTCGTTGTCCGCTACAAGGACACCTCCCCCGACGCGAAGATCGTCGTAAAGCTCATCGAGACGGACATCGCCTTTACGGGGACGGAGACGGTCAAGCTCACCTTCGACAGCTCGACCAAGCCGGACAGCCCGAACTACCAGAGCCAGCAGGCGTCCGCCTGCGGCGCTTTCATCTTCCAGACCAAGGCGTATCGGCTGGAGGTGGCATTCACCCAAACGCCGAGCGCCACCAGCGCCGCGAAACTGGGGGTCCACGGCTTCATCCTCCACAGGGCCAACTGCTGAGGCTGCGGGCAGGGCGAGAGCCCCAGGCCATGTCGCCGGCCACCGGCGCGGTCGGGCGCCGCGGGGAAAGGGGGCAGAGCCAGAGTCCCACGGGCCCAGGAAGCTGGTGAGACAGGAAAACAGTCGTGACCTCAGAGAAGGAGGGCTGAGATGAGCCGACGAACCGTGCTCGGAAGCGCACTCATCCTGCTGGTCACCTTGGCCGTCGCGCTCGTGCCCGCCGGGGACGCACCGGCGGGGCAGTTCAAGCGCCTGACGGGCTCCGAGATCCTGGCGCCCGGTGCCCAGATCCAGGCCCACGCGAGCCCCCGGAACCAGGGCACTGCCATGGAGATCGACGTATACGAGTGGATCGCCGCATCGGCGGCCGCGCCCGTCCCGTACCGCTGCCGCATCATCCTCAACCTGACGGGCCAGCGGCTCAACCTCCGGATGATCGGGGCGGACGGATCCATCTTCTCGAGTTGCGTCGCGCCGAGCGGCGGC
>DASYQW010000144.1 GCA_036005065.1 Candidatus Methylomirabilota bacterium
GCGGGCGGGGTTAGTCAAGTATATTGTTACCCTCGGAAGACCCCCCCATGCCCCCCCGTCGTGGCGGCGGCGAAGCCGCCGCTCGGAGCGCTCCTCGATGCACCAGGTACTCGGCGGTCGGCGCCGGGTTACCCCGACACACGGTCAGGAGACCCGGCGGCGGCGGTTCGCCACGTAGTCCACCAGCACGTAGTCGCCGAGGCGGCCCGGCTCGGCGAAGAAGGCGCGGCCCCGGTTGATGCGCGACACGTAGTCCACGAACTGGATGAGGTAGGGCGTCCGGTCCAGCATGAACGTGTTGATCCGGATGCCGGCCGCCGTGCAGCGGCGGACCTCCCGGAGCGTCACCGCCAGCGTCCGCCGCGTGGGCGGATAGCTGAAGTGCGCCTCGCCCTCCTCCAGGTGCGCGGTGGGATCGCCGTCGGTCACCATGATGATCTGGCGCGTGCCGGCGTGCTCCCGGGCCAGGATCCGCCGGGCGAGCAGGAGCGCGTGGTGCATGTTGGTGCCCTGGCGCCACATGTTGGGCTCGGTCGCCGGCAGCTCGCCCGCCGCGATCTCGACGGCATAGTCGGAGAAGCCGATGACGAAGAGCCGGTCGCGGGGGAACTGGCCGTGGATGAGGGCCTGGAGCGCCATGGCGACCTTCTTGGCCGACGGCCACCGGCCCTGGTGGAACATCGAGCTCGACTGGTCGAGCAGGAGCGCCGTCGCCGCGCTGATCGAGGCCTCGAAGCGGTCCACCTCGAAGTCGGCGAGCTCGAGCTGGACGGGGGTGCCGGGGCCGCGGCGGGCCAGGGCGTTCATGAGCGACCGGGCCAGGTTCAGGTCGAAGGGCTCCCCGGGCTCGTAGGGCTTGGTGTCGCCGGTCGGCTCCCCGCCGCGCCCGGCGGGGGCGATGCGATGGCCGCCCACGCGCGCGCGGCCGAGCCGGCCGAACACCTCGCCGAGGGCCTTCTCGCCGAGCCGGCGGATGGTGCGCGGCGTGAGCTCCCAGCGGTCGCCGACCCGCGTGGCGTAGCCCCGCTCCTCGAGCTTCTGCGCGACCTCCCGGAGCTCCCGGAGAACCCGCTCCGCCTCCGGGCCGAGCAGGTCCCGCAGTCGGCCGGGGTCGAGCCGCTCGAGGTCGCCGCTGCGGTCCGCCTGCTGGAGGGCCCGCTCGAGGCCGTCGAGCTCCTGGAGCTCCCCCATCATCCGCATCGCCTCGTCGAGGTCCAGCCCCTCGGCCCCGCGGAACCGGTACTCCCGGGCCAGCTCCGAGGGCGGCTGGAGCGCCTCCATCAGCGCCCCGAGCTCCGCCATCTCCCGGATCGTCTCGGGGTCGAGCGAGTCCGTGAGCGCCCGCATGAGCTCCTCGCGCTGCTCGGGGGTGAGACCCGCCATGAGCGACTGCATCCGCGCCATCTGGCGCTGCATCTCGGCCAGGAGCTCGTCGAGGCTCCGCGGGGGGGTCGGCCCGAAGAAGTGGCCGAACCGCTGCATGAAGCCCGCGAAATCGGGCGTGCCGCCCTGCTGGCGCTCGCGGAGCATCCGGTTGAGCGCCCGGAGCATCTCGCGCAGCTCCTGCTGCTGCCCCGCGGTCATGCCGCGGAGCGACTCGGCGGCTTCCCGGGAGACCTGCCCGGCCATCTGCCGTCGCAGCAGGTCGAGGAGCTCCTGGAACTCCTGGCGGGCGAGGGGGTCGAGGAAGTCGTGCCGGGCGAGAGTCCGCACGGCGCCGCCGAGACTCCGCGGGAGTGTCGTGAGCGTCTGCCGGGCGGTCTCGACTCGCTCGCGGAGCTCGGGCTCGCCGGCGGCTCGCTCCAGGCCCGCCCACTCGAGCTCGAGGACACGGTCGAGGCGCCGGCGGAGGTCGTCCATGACCGAGCCGAGGTCGTAGCGGTCCAGGCGCCGCTGGCGGCGCTGCTGGAGCTGCCGCATGAGATCGCGGAGCCCGGGCAGCCGCTGGCCCGGCTGGCCCTGGAGGCCCCGCCGGAAGAGGTCCTGGAGGGCGCGCATCAGATCGCCGTGCTCGAACAGGCTCTCGGCGAGCGCGTCGAGCAGTTGATCGGCGTCGGGCGCGAACGGCTCCTGGGTGCCGTCCCACCGGGTGTACCTGAACTGGATCACCGGCTCAGTCTTCCCGCCGCCGCTCGCGCCGCGGCCGCCAGCCTGGCTCCTCCGCCTCGCGGGTGGCCACGGCGCGCCGGTAGGCGTAGTGGCCGCCCGTCTGCTCGCGGTTCAGGCGGCGGTTCAGGTGGAGGCCTTCCAGCAGGAACTCGACGGCCGCCGCCGTCTCGGCCGGCGAGCCGCCGCTCCCCAGCCGCTCGACCGCCGCCCGGAGCGGCTTCATGGTGTCCCGGAGGCGGACGTACTCGGCGGCCGGCACCGTGGAGCCCGCCGTGACGGTCAGTCCCCCGTCGAAGGCCGCCACCAGCCCCTGGAGGTCTCCGGTCGGGGCGCTGCCCACCCGCCGCCCGAAGACGGCCGCGACCGCGCGCTTGATGAGCTCCTCGATGACGGCGCCCTCCCGTCCTTCCTCGACCGACTCCAGCTCGATCTTGCCGCGCATGGAGGCCGCGATCGCCGGGAGATCGGTGATCCGGGGCGCCGCGGTCTTCTCCCCGAGGCGCAGCGCGCGGCGGAGGGCCGCGCTCATCAGCGTCTCGTAGTTGGCGATGCTCACCCGGACGCTGACGCCCGACCGCTGGTTGATCTCCGCGCTCTGGCGCGCGAGCGTGGAGAGCTCGGCCACGATCTCCGCCATGTACTCCGGCATCACCACGCGCTTCTCGGCGTCGGCGAAGCGGGTGCGCTCCTGCGCGATGATGGCCAGCTCGTCCCGGGGGGTCGGGGGGTAGTGCGTCCGCACCTGGGCCCCGAACCGGTCCTTCAGCGGCGTGATGATGCGGCCCCGATTCGTGTAGTCCTCGGGGTTGGCCGTGGCGAAGATCAGGAGGTCGAGCGGCAGCCGGATCCGGTAGCCCTTGATCTGGATGTCCCGCTCTTCCATCAGGTTGAACAGGCCGACCTGGATCCGCTCGGCCAGGTCCGGCAGCTCGTTGACGCAGAAGATGCCGCGGTTCGTGCGCGGGATCAGGCCGTAGTGGATCGTCAGCTCGTCCGAGAGGTAGCGGCCCTCGGCGACCTTGATGGGGTCGACGTCGCCGATCAGGTCGGCCATCGCGACGTCCGGCGTGGCCAGCTTCTCCGCATAGCGGAGGTCGCGCGGGAGCCAGTCGATCAGCAGCGCGTCGCCCTCCTCGCTGAGCCGCCTCATGGCCGCCGGGCTGACGGGCGCGAACGGGCTGTCGTTCAGCTCGCTGCCCGCCACCACCGGGATCTCCGGGTCCAGCAGTGAGACCATGGCGCGGAGGAGCCGGGACTTCGCCTGGCCCCGCTCGCCGAGGACGATGACGTTCTGCCCGGCCAGGAGCGCGTGGGCGAGCTCCGGGATCACCGTGTCCTGGTAGCCGATGATACCCGGGAACAGAACCTCTCCCGCCTCGAGCGCGCGCACCAGGTTGGCGTGGACCTCCTGACGCACCGTCTGCGGCCGGTACCCGGACCGGCGCAGCTCACCCAGCGTGCGAGGCTTCGAGGCGTCGGGCATCGCAGGTTCCTCCCCCATCTTACCCGGAAGGACCTTCACGCGCCTGCGGCCGCGTTCCCCTTGCCGGCCGCTGAAAATTCAGGTAACGTGCCGCCCACCCAGCCCCGGGCTGGGGCACCCAACGGAACCCGCAGCACCGAAAAAGGAGGGCCCACCATGCGTCGAGGGCGCGAGTGGTATCCGGTGATCACAGCGGTTCTGCTCCCCGTGCTGCTCCTCGGGCTCGGCGGCAGCCAGGCGTGGTCAGCGGCGGCACCGCCCGGCTCCGAGGAGGCCACGGAGCTGCCGCTCCCCAACATCGCGAGCGGCGTGGAGCAGCGGCTGATCACGCTCAAGTACCTCTTTCAGACATTCGCCAGGCCCGGGACGATCCGGTTCAGTGGCCAGTTCACCCGGCTCACGGGCGGAGCGATCCCGCCGACGCTCCAGGTCATCCTGCGGCATCTGCGGACGAACGGTTCGCTGATCCAGACTCGGCAGTACAGCCTGCGCATCACGTCGACCGGCGCCATCCCGCTCCAGACGTTCCCGTTCGCCTCTCTGATCGTCGACCCCGGCGAGCGGCTCACCATCTCGATCAAGCCGATCGGACGGAACCTCGACAATGCCGCTGTCCGCTTCGCATGGAAGTACACCCGGACATGAGGCGCGCGCTTCGGAGCCGTCCGGCAGCCAGCCCAGGAGTACGTCCACGATCGGGTCCACGGGCCCGAGGAGGAATCACCATGCGTACCCAAAACCAGTGGCGTCCAGTGCTCATCGCGGTGCTCGCGTGGGTCTTGCTTTCGGGGTTTGGGTGCGAGGAGAAAACGGCATCGATCCTGACGCGCGGCAATGTCCTTGCCGCATTCGCGCTCCTGGTCGGTGCAGACCCCATCGTCTTCGAGGCGGTGCCTGACATCCCGAACGGCGTCACCTTGCCAGTGATGGAGCTGTCGTACCCGACCCGGTCCGGGCTAGTCCCCGGCCGGATCCAGTTCAGCGGCCAGTTCGTGCGCATCTTCCCCGGCAGCTCGCTCCCGCCCACGCTCCGCATCACCGTCCGGCGGCTCGCCGCCACCGGCGCGGTCCTCCAGACCCAGCAGTTCAGCGTGCGGGTGGTGCCGTCGACCGGCGCCATCCCGCTCCAGACGTTCCCGTTCGCCCAGATCGTGGTCAACCCGACGGAGCGGGTCGTGATCGCGATGCAGCCCCTCGGCGCGAGACTCGACCGGAGCCGCCTGACCTTCGCCTGGACGTACACCCGGAGCTGATCGGCGTCGCGCCCGGCTTTCGCCGAGCACGGCGAGCTTCCATCATACTGCACGGCGCCGGGGAAGTGCGGTATGGTGGAGGTGCGAGCGCAGGCCCGTGCCCCACTGACACGAGGAGAGCGGCCATGGCCGATCCGAGCTGGTCGAAGCACGTGGCGGACGTCCTCCGCCGGAACGACATCCGGCTCTTCGCGACCGTCCCCGACTACATCGTCAGCCAGGCCCTGGAGCACCTCTGGGCCGACCCCGAGTGCACCGTGGTCACGACCTGCCGGGAGGAGGAGGGGCTCGGGCTCCTGTCGGGCGCCTACCTGGCGGGGCGCCGCGGGGCGCTGCTCATGCAGAACAGCGGGCTCGGGAACTGCGTCAACACCCTCGGCTCGCTCAACGTGGCGAGCCAGGTCCCGGTGGTGCTGGTGATCAGCCACCGCGGCGACCTCAGCGAGTTCAACCCGGCCCAGGTCCCGGTCGGCCAGGCCACCGAGCGGATCCTCGACGCCCTCGACATCCGCCACGTCATGCCCCGCAGCATCGCCGACCTCGAGGCGCAGGCCGACGGGCTGATCAAGCTCGCCTACACGCGCTCGCTGCCGGTGGCCTTCCTGCTGCCGCCCGAGCTGACGGGAGGGAAGCTCGGATGAACCGCGCGACGGCCACGCGCCTCCTCGCCGAGCGCCTCACCCATGAAGTGGTGGTCTCGAACCTGGGCCAGGCGACGCTCGACCTCCAGCGGCTCGGCGACCGGCCGCTCAACTGCTACACGTTCGGCGCCATGGGCCAGTGCTCGTCGATCGGGCTCGGGATCGCCCTGGCCCGGCCCGACGTGCGGGTGATCTGCCTCGACGGCGACGGGTCGCTCCTGATGAATCTCGGCTCCCTCTGCACGATCGCCACGCTCCGCCCCCGGAACTACGCGCTGGTGATCTGGGACAACGAGGTCCACATGACGACGGGCGGCCAGCCGACCGCGACCGCCTTCCGGTCCGACCTGGCCGCCATGGCCCGGGGGGCCGGGATCGAGCACGTGCTGGAGCCCCGGGACGAGGCCGAGCTCGGGCGTGCCTACGACCGGATCCTCGCCGACGAGGGGCCGTTCGTCGTCAACGTGAAGGTGGAGAAAGGCCGGGCCGAGGGGCGGCTCGATCGCGACGTCGTCGGCTACAAGCTCCGCTTCGTGAAGGCGCTGGCCGCCCTTCCGGCCGGGTAGAACGGGCGCCATGAACCTCACCGGCGTCCCGCGCGCGTCCCGCCTCCCCCGGATGGTCCGCGTCAAGCAGCAGTTTGGAGGCCCGATGCTCCACGACGTGACGGGGGCGGTGCGCGCGGCTCTGGCGAGCGTGGCGCTGCCGGTCACCCCGGGCCAGACCGTGGCGCTGACCGTCGGGAGCCGCGGCGTGGTGAACATCGACGTCATCACCCGAGCCACCGTGGAGCACCTGACCGGACTGGGGGCCCGGCCCTTCATCATCCCGGCCATGGGGAGCCACGGCGGCGCCACCCCCGAGGGCCAGCGCGCGGTCCTCGAGCACTACGGTGTGACCGAGGCGGCCATGGGCTGCCCCATCAAGGCCACCATGGACGTCGTCCAGGTGGGCGAGGTCCTGGGCCTCCCCATCTGGCTCGACCGCCATGCGGCGGAGGCGGACTGGATCGGCGTCATCAACCGGGTCAAGCCCCACACCGGGTTCACCGGCGAGATCGGCTCCGGCCTTCTCAAGATGATGACGATCGGAATGGGGAAGCAGCGGGGCGCCATCCAGGCCCACCGCGCGAACATCCGCCTGGGCTACGAGACGATGATCGTCGCCCTCGGTCGCGAGATGCTCCGCTCGGCCCGCATCGCCTTCGGCCTCGGGATCGTCGAGAACGGCTACGACGAGACGGCGCTGGTCGAGGCCTTCCGGCCGGGCGACCTCGAGGCGGGCGAGCGGGAGCTCCTCCGGAAGGCGAAGGCCTGGATGGCGAAGCTCCCGTTCGACGCGATCGACCTCCTGATCGTCGACGAGATCGGCAAGGAGATCTCGGGCACCGGGATGGACACCAACGTCATCGGGCGGCACGCCACGTTCTTCGAGCGGCCCTTCACGAGCCCGCAGGTCACGTTCATCGTGGCCTGTGACCTCACGCCGCATACGTACGGGAACGCCAACGGGATCGGGCTCGCCGACTTCACCACCCGGCGGCTGGCGGACAAGATCGACTGGCAGCCCACTTACGTGAACGCGCTCACCGCCTGCTCACCGCGCGGCCCCAAGCTGCCGCCGGTCCTCGACACCGCCCGCGACGCGATCGGCGTCGCGCTGGCCTGCCTCGGCCTCGAGCGGCCTGATGAGGCCCGGGTCGTGCGGATCAAGAACACGCTGCGACTCGGCGAGGTGGAGGTCTCCGAGGCCTTCCTGCCCGATCTGGCCGGGCGGACCGACCTGACCCGACTCGGCGATCCGGCGCCGCCCGCCTTCGACCCCGACGGCGCCCTCGCGCCCTTCTGAGCGAAGTCTCAGCCCGACCGGTGGGCGCCCTCGAGCGGGACGTATGCCATCACGCACGGCTCAGAGCCGACGACGCGGGTCGTATGCCCGTGTCCCGTGGTGTCTTCCACCAGGCGGGCGTCCCCCGGCCCGAATCGCCTCCGGCTCCCATCTCCCAGGCCGATCTCGAGCTCGCCGGACAGGATGATCACCCACTGACGCCGCGGCGCCGGATGCCAGTCGAGGAAGTTGCCGGCGGGTGATTCGCGGAACTGGATCCCCGCCGCCGGCGTGAGTGACGCCAGCCCCTCGCTCAGCCTCAGCTCTTCGACGTGCGATTCTCCGTCGCTGCCGGTGTACAGCCGATAGATGCCCATCGCGCCCCCTCCTGCGCGCCGCGACCTACTGATCGTCGACCGGCGCCCCCATCGTCGTGGCTGAGCTGGTTCGTCCTGGGCCCATCAGCGCCGCCACCGCCCGGGCCAGGGGGTCACTGGCGGCCTCGAGCGCGGCGCCGACCCGGGCCCGGTCGGCGGCACTCCGATTCTGGCTGAGCTTGGCTTTGCCCTCCAGCCGATCGATCGGAATCTCGAACGCCACGATGCCCCGCAGCATGCCGTCCACGTAGTCGTCGGCCAGCGACTCGAACCGCCAGGGATCCGGGTGCCCGGCCTCGAAGGTGCGGACGAGGGCCGCCAGCAGCGCCTTCACCCGGGCCGGATCCTCGAAGACGGCGGGCACGCCGTAGGCGTGCACGGCGACGTAGTTCCAGGTCGGCACGCTCGGGTGCGCCTCGTACCATGCGGGCGAGACGTAGGCGTGCGGACCCTGGAAGATCACGAAGACCGGCTGGCCGGGACGGAAGTACCGCCACTGCGGGTTGGCCCGCGCGACGTGGCCGATCAGCGTGCCGAGCGGGCCGCGCTCGGCGTCGAGCAGGAAGGGAAGGTGGGTCGCGAAAGCGGTGCCGGCGTCATCCGCGCCCACCAGCGTGGCGAACGGCTCGGCCCGGATCAAGGCGTGGCACCAGGCGCGGTCGGAGACCTCGAAGTGCTTCGGGACGTACATGCGGCGGGCGGGCTACCCGCGGGGAAGCTCGATCGGCCGGCCGGGCGGGGTCTCGCGCGCGGCCTGTTCCCACTCGGTCTTGCGGTGGGCGAGAGCCTCGGCCGACACGAGGCCCTTCTCGGCCACGATCCGCTCGAGGGCCGCGAGCCAGTGCTCGTAGTAGGTCAGGCCGAGGTCGGGGTCGCCGTGGGCCTGAGCCCGTTTGATCTCGGCGGCGAGGCGCTCGGCCCACTCAGCCCAGGTGAAATGGCCGGCCTCGTGGAGGCTCACGGCCATGGCGAAGGCCTGGGCCTCCCAGGGCGCCCTGAAGACGGGGCCCGCCTCGTCCCGGGGGAGGGCGGGAAGGTCCGGCGCGCGCCGGGCGTCAGGCGGGGTCGAGGTAGTCATCCCAGAGGTCCACGTAGACGCTGTCGCGCGGGGAGGCCTCCAGGCCCCACAGCTCGCGTGCGGTGAAGCGGACGCTGTAGACGTGCTGGGGCTTCTTGCCCTGGCCGAGCGCGTGGGTGTCGGGGAAGATGAAGACGCCGTGGTCACGGTCGATCAGACCCTGCCGGCCCCGGACGTAGCGCGGGAGCCGGGTGTGGCCGAGCGGATGGACGTTCCGGGCCACCACGCGGTCGCCCGGCTTGAACTTCGGCGGGACCGGATCGTCCAGACGGGCCGCGCGCCGGTTCCGCAGCATCCGCGGCAGGTCGGCCGGGCGCAGCGCCTCCGGTCTCGGCCGGGCGTCTCGGGGCGCCCGCACCTCGCGCCGCTCGAGCTCCTCGCGGGTGACGAAGCCGTGCTCGACGAGGAGCTCTCGGAGGCCCCACAGCCACCGCTCGTAGTAGGTGGCGGCCAGGTACTCGTCGGGTGGCATCTGCTCTCGCGCGAAGCGCGACCGGTCGAGGTTCCACTTCCGGAAGACGCCCATCGCGAGGGTGAGGGCGAAGGTCCGCCGCTCCCAGTCCGCGTGGAAGACGGGCTCGTTCTCCTCGTGGGCCACCGGGCCGAAGCCGTGCATGCCGCCCATGTCGTGGACGCCGTTCATCGTGGGGTCTCCGCCCGACGCGGCCCGGGCGCCTTGACGGTCGCGGCGCCGATCATCGCGTCGCGGGTCACCAGGGCGGCCAGCTCCTCTTCGCTCATCCCCTCCGTTCCCGGCGGGCGTTCGGGCAGCACCAGGTAGCGGAGCTCCGCCGTCGAGTCCCACACGCGCACCTCGACGTCGTCCGGCAGCTCGACGTCGAACTCGCGAAGGACGCCGCGGGGGTCGATCACCGCCCGGGAGCGGTAGGGCGAGGACTTGTACCAGACAGGCGGCAGCCCGAGGACCGGCCAGGGGTAACACGAGCAGAGGGTGCACACGACCAGGTTGTGGACCCTCGGCGTGTTCTCGAGCGCCACCATGTCCTCGCCCTGGCGTCCGATGAAGCCCATCTCGGCGATCGCTTCCGTCGCGTTCTCGAGGAGCCGCCGCTTGAACTCGGGGTCAATCCAGGCGCGGGCCACGACCTTCGCCCCGTTCCGGGGGCCGACCCGGGTCTCGTAGGTGTCGATCAGCTCGTCGAGCGCCGCCGGGTCCACCAGCCCCTTCTCGGTGAGGAGCGACTCCAGCGCCTTCACCCGGAGCTGGACCTCCGTCAGCGGCGCATTGTGGGGGTGGCTCGGATCGTGGGTGTGCCCGTGGCCGCCGGGTTCGTGACCGTGCTCGTGTCCGCTCATTCGTCTCTCCCTGGCCGCATGGTAACCCCTCCTGGATGGCCGGGCCAAGAGGGGTGGACCACGCCCCCCGACTCCCCGGGTCAGTTCCCCGAGAGCCGCCGGCCGATGCGCTTCTCGATGACGTGGCTGACGGCGGAGAAATCCTGGGCGCCCCAGCCGTCGGCCAGCGCCTCCTCGTAGGTGTGCAGGGTCTCCGCGAGGAGCGGCGTGGGCACCTCGGCCGACCGCGCGTGCTCGAGCGCGAGCCGGGCGTCCTTCACCATGTGCTGGAGCATGAAGGTGGGAGCGAACTCGCCGTCGACCACCCGCTTGGCCCGCCGCTCCCAGTAGGTGCCGTAGGCCATCCCGCCCCCCTTGCGGACGACCTCGTAGAGCACGGACGGGTCCACGCCGGCCTTCACGCAGGTCCCGAGCGCCTCGGCGACCGCGACCGCGATGACGGCGGCCAGCCCGTTGTGCATCAGCTTGATGCGGTTGCCGGTGCCGATCGGGCCCACGTGGAGATGGAGCTTGCCCATCGCCGTCAGGTAGGGCTCGATCCGGCCGAGGGGGGCCGGGTCGCCCCCTACGATGAAGAAGATCTCGCCGGCGACGGCCTGAGGCTGAGAGCCGAGCATCGGCGTGTCCAGGTGGGCGATGCCGTGCGCCGCCAGCGCGCGGTGGACCTCGAGCGTCGCCTCCGGACTCACCGTCGAGCAGTCGCCGGTGACGAGCCCGGGCCGGCCGCCGGCGGCGATGCCGTCGGGCCCGAGGTACACGCGGCGGACGACGTCGTCGTTCGGCAGGCAGGTGAAGAGCGCGGCGGAGTGCTCGGCCACGGCCTTCGGCGAGGCGACCGCCTCGACCCCAGCGAGCCCGCGGGCGGCTGCCTGCGCCGCCGCGCTCACGTCATAGGCCACCACCGCGTGCCCCGCCTTGGTGAGATTGGTGACCATGGGGAGCCCCATGGTGCCCAGCCCGATGAAGCCGACTCGGTTGCTCACGGCTGCCTCCTGGGTCCAGAATGCTCCCATCCTAATACGGAGGAGCCTCCCATGAAGACCCACCAGAGGGGTCGACGCGGGTGGCTCGCCGAGTAGACCGGCCAAAGGAGGTCGGACATGGACAGGCTGAGGCGCGAGTTCCTGCGGGCGGCTGGGGCCGTGGTGGCGGCGCTCCCGCTGGCCGAGCTGGCGGAGCTGCCGATCGGGCGGCGCGGGCGGGAGGCGATGGCTGCCGCGCTCCCCGCGGTCCACCCGGGCGACGTCCCGGACATGGTGCTGCTCAACGCCCGCGTCCGCACGCTCGACACTGCCGGCCGCCTCGCCGAAGCCATCGCCGTCAAGCACGGACGGATCCTGGCGGTCGGGGACACCGCGTCGATCCGCGCGCTGGCCCGCGCCGGGACGGTTCAGCACGACCTCGGCGGGCTGACCGTGCTGCCGGGCTTCTACGATTCCCACAACCATCTCCGGGCGACCGGCCTCAACTTCTTCGCCGTGGACCTTTCGGAAGCGAAGCGTCTGGCCGACGTGCTGGCCGCCATTCAGGCCCGCGCCGCGATGACGCCGGCCAGCGAGTGGGTGGTGGCCTCGAGCCGCTGGCACGAGAGCCAGCTCGCCGAGCAGCGCTTCCCCACGCGCGCCGAGCTGGACCGGGTGGCGCCGAATCACCCCGTCTACATCCCGCGCGGCGGCCACAATCGCGTCGTGAACAGCCTCGCCCTGAGCCGCGCCGGCATCACCAGGGACACCGCGAACCCACCGGGCGGGACCTACGTGCGGGATACCACCACGGGCGACCTCACCGGTCACATCATCGGATTCCCGGCCTTCCGGCGGATCGCCGCCCTCCTGCCGCCGCCGACTCCGGAGCAGGAGGCAACGGCCCTGCGTGCGGCGATCAAAGCCTACCACGCGGCCGGCATCACCAGTGTGATCGAGCCGGGACTCGAGCCGGCCGACCTGGCGGCCTTTCAGCCACTCTGGGCGAACGGGGAGCTGACCGTGCGCACCACCGCCATGCTCCGCGTCTTCCCCGGGACGACCAGGGCCGACCTGGACCGCGCGCTCGGCACGATCCGTGGCCTCGCCTTCACCACCGGCTTCGGCGACCAGTGGCTCCGGCTCGGCGGGATCAAGTTCACCGCGGACGGCGGGGTGGAGACGAGCTACCTGCGGGAGCCCTTCGCCCATGCCGACGATCCGTCGGACCCGAGGGGCAAACCTCATGCGAGCCTCGAGAACATGCAGGCGGTCTGCCTCCTCGCGAGCCGGCTCGGCTGGCAGATGGGAGTGCACTGCGTCGGCGATGCGGGCATCGACCAGGTGCTCGAGGCCTACGCGGGCGTTCATGCCCAGAGCCCGCTCCGCGGCCGGCGCTGGACGCTGATCCACATGATGCTGGCGCGTCCGGAGCACTTCGCCCGGGCGAAGCAGATGGACCTGGTCATCACGGCCCAGCAGCCGTTGATGTACGCGCTGGCGGCGGGATTCGTCCGCTACTGGGGACCCGGCCGGGCAGCAGACTGCGAGCCCTTGAAGGCCTACCTGGACAGCGGGCTCCCCGTCGGCGGCGGCTCCGACTCGCCGGTCACGCCCTACCAGCCGCTCCTCGGGCTCTGGAGCTCGGTGACGCGCGAGACGCAGCTCGCGGGCGTCCAGGGGCCGCAGTGGGCAATTCCGATGACGGATGCCCTCGGCTGGTACACTCGAGGGAGCGCTTACGCGGCCTTCGAGGAGGAACTCAAAGGCACGATCGAGGTCGGGAAGCTCGCCGACCTGGTGGCGCTGTCGGTCGATCCTCTGGCGGCCACCCCGGCCGAGGTGCGGGACGCGAAGGTGCTCCTCACCGTGGTCGGCGGCCGGATCGTCCACGACGGCCGGCCCTCGCGCGCGTTGCTGCCGCCCCAGCGCGAGGCGCGGGGCTTCGCCGCCGAGGGGGGCTGCCACTGCGTCGAGCCAGCCGGGTGAGCGGCGCTCTCGACGGCACAGGCCACCCCCAAGCTTTCCGTTGCGGGCGGTCGCCGCCCTCTTCCTCGAGCGGCAGCATCTCGGCCGGCCGCGGGCGCGCCCCCTGACACCCCGGCGGCTGGTCCGGTTCGTCGAGGACGTGGGCGGGCTCCAGGTCGATTCCATCAACGTCGTCGATCGGGCCCACTACCTGACGCTGTGGAGCCGCGGCGCGCGCCCCCGGATTCACCGGGTAGGGGGGTCGGCTCCCCGAGCTCCGCCGAATGCCTGGCCCCAGCGGTCCGCGAACGCCACCTCCCGGACCGGCCGGCGCGGGGGCCGTCCGAACTTCCCGACCGGTGAG
>DASYQW010000145.1 GCA_036005065.1 Candidatus Methylomirabilota bacterium
GGAGGCGCGGTAGCGCGCCGGCACGCTCTCGAGACCCTGGACGTAGTAGGACTGCCCCTGCTCGTCCGTGTAGCGGAAGAACTCCGCCTGGGCCGGCACCGGGAGCGTCAACAGCACGAGCAGCGCGAGGAACGAGCAGCGCCAGGCCATCGCCACACCCATAGGAACCCTCCCGTTCGCCACGGACCGCTCCTCCGGCGAGAACCCCTCCCATCGAGCCAGTCCGGCCTTGCGAGCGCCCCTCGCCGCGCCCCTCGTCCCCAGGGCCACAGCGTGCGGGTTCCTTCCGGTCTCCGCCATGGCGGCCAGTCTAGCATGGACGGCGAGTCTTCCATGCGCTTTGCCGCCGGCACGCCGCTTGACGTGCGACCGCTCGCATAGTCCGCTGCGGGCCCGCCTCCCACGCGTTCGAGGCGAGGTACCGTCAGACCGGTGCGCCCGGGGGGTTCCCGATGCCCGCCCGGAGGAACGAGGCGTGGCTCAGGCGACGCCTTGTAATGGTCAGGCCGCTTAGCGCTCCTGGCTTCGGTGACCGGAGGCGACGGGCTGCGCCCTCCGGCGCGAGAGAAGTGGCACTAGAAGTGGCACCCGTTTCTGCTCCCGCACTACCGCGGCCGAGCAGAGACCGGCGAGGTCCAGCTTGGGAAGCTGCCTTGATGATGCTAGACCGTGAGGCGTGATGAGAAGAATCGAGGGCTTCGCCGTGATGGAGGCGGCGCCCAGTTCCCGGAGCTACCCCAGGCCGCCCGGTACGACATCCGCCATGCCGGCAACGGCTTGCTTGAGAGATCCGAGCGCCTCGATCCGCTCGAGGAGCTCCGCCCGCCCGTCCCCGAACTTGACCTGGCCGTCGAAGACGACCCAGACCTTGAGCTTGGGCTTTAGCGCGCCCCGCGTCGCCACGCTCCCGATGATAGCCCACCGATGCCGGGCAGGATACCAGGGGCAGGCCGCCAGGCCTTCGCCGTGGCGCCGATCACCGCGAGGGCAGCCGGAGCCCCGCCGGCGGCTCCCTTGTCGAAGTCGCCCTCGAGGCGACCCAGCTGGTTCGTCACGTGTGCGAAACAGACCACGGGTCGGCGGCGGGCGTGACCGAAGGCATACAGCGCGGCGGCTTCCATCTCGACCGCCACGAGGTTCCGAGCGCGGGCGGCCTGGATGGCGGCCGCCGTCTCCCGGAACGGCGCGTCGGTCGTCCACGTCGCGCCGAGGACGACCGGCAGCCGCCGAGCCGCGAGGGCTGCCTGCACGCGGTGGATGAGCCGCCGGTCGGCGTGGCTGAAGGCCGCGGGCGCCCGGTAGTGGTAACTGGTGCCCTCGTCGCGGAGGGCGCGCTCGATCAGGACGAAGTAGGGCCGCTCGCGCACCGCCAGGATCTCGCCCGCCGAGGTCACGCTGATGAGGATCCGGCACCCGGAGGCGAAGAGCTCTTCCGCCACCAGGACCGCGAACGGAGCGCCAACGGCGCCCCCCACAATGCCCATTCGCTCGCGTCCATGCCGGAAGACGTACAGGCGTGTGTGGTAGCAGGGCCAGCTCGGTTCCCGTCGCGCCCGGCCCGCCGCCACGAGATGCCGCACAACGTCTCCGTCAGGATCGAGGATGCAGACCTCCGGCACGGATCCCGCCCGGAGCCCCTTCTCGCGTCGCGCCTCCCGGAGGAGGCTCTGCGGCGTGAACTCGGACGCGGCGCGGATCCGCTTGTGCGCCAGCAAGGGCACAGCCGCTCGGGTCATCGTCACACGCGCTCTCCCCGTCCGGTCTTCCCCGGTCGACGGTCGATCGGACGACACTGTCCTCGCGTTCCGCTCACGGCACCGGCGTCGCGTGGACGGCAAGGACGGCCGCCAGCCGCGGGACCCGTCGGCGGGCGACGCGCTCCCAGCGGAGCGCCCAGCTCGCCACCAGCGGCCACGGCCCATAGTGCACGACGCGGCGTGACGCGTGGGGCAGAAAGCCCGCCGCCCGCAGGGCCGCCTGGATCTCGTCGTCCGTGGAGAAGTGAGCGTCGCGCCATACCGAGTCGACCATCCGCCGCTTGAGGCGCCGCCAGCGAGCCCAGAGCCCTTCGGCCCGCAGGACGGCCACGACGAGGCTCCCGTTAGCCGCCAGCCCTCGCCGGGCCTCCCGCAGGACTGCCAGGGGGTCGGCGATGAACTCGAGCCCCAGGATGATCGTCACCAGGTCGAGGCTCCCATCGCGGACCGGGAGCGCGGCGGCGTCGGCCTGGACGAAGGCCGGTCGTCCGGTGAGACTGGCGGCCTTCCGCCATGCCACCTCGAGGATGAGCCGCGAGCGGTCGATCCCGATGACCCGCCAGCCACGGCGCGCCAGTTCGAGGGCGTAGTTGCCCGTCCCGCACGAGAGGTCCGCGGCCCGCCCCGCTGCGGCCGGGGCGAGACCGAAGATGGCCTCCTTCTCGAGCTGATCGGTGAGACGCCCGATCGGGGTCCGGTACCAGGCGTCGTAGCGCTCGGCGGCCGCGTCGAAGGCCGTCACGGAGGTCGACGCGCTCAGGCTCGAGCCGCCAATGGCTCGCCGCCGCTCGGGCGCACGCTGACGGTGCCCTTGGCGGCAGCGACGGCGATGGCGCTCAGCGATGCCGAGGGCTGGCAGATGGCTATGCCTCCTCGAGGTCCTCCGGGACGGCGAGCGTATGGCCGGCTCACAGGGTCTTCAAGAACGCCAGGACATCCTCCAGGTCCTCGGGAGTCATTCGCCACCGGGGCATCGTCCAGTCCAGCGGTCGGCCGGCGGGATCGAGGCCCTCGGTGATGGCGCGCTTGATGAGGGCGTCGGTATAGGGCGGATGCTCCCGGCTCCCTTCGCCCTCCCGATGCTCCGCCTGGGTGAGCGCCTCATACCTGATGTCCGACGGGATGGCCCCGCCCATCATCACGGGGACGCCGCCGTGCCCCCGGACGCCGTGGCACGCCACGCACCCGCCCCCCTGCATGCTGATCCACATGGGCCCACCGGAGAGCGGGATCGGGCCGGTCCGCTCGCTGACGCCGGTGTAGTAGATCCGCTCGCCATTCGAGCTGTAGTGGCGCTTGCCGTACCCCCCGCCGAACCATCTCCCCATCATCCGCGGGCCCATCATGCCGGGCCCCCAGGTCGGCCCCGGACTCCACCCGCCTGCGGCCGACAGGAGCAGCAGACCGGCGCCGCCGATCATGATCAGGACGAGGCCGAGAATGGGATGGTGTCTCCGCATCGCGCCGTCTCCCGCGTGGCGAGCGGCTCTCTAGAGCAGGTCTCGCTTCTTCGCCTCGAACTCCTCCTGGCCGATCTCCCCTCGGGCATACCGCTTCTTCAGGATGTCCAGCGCGGACTCCCCCTCCGGGCCCGCCCCTCCGCCTCGCCTCCCCGGCTCGATGAGCCACCGGACGACCAGGACGATCCCTACGATGATCAGCCCCCAGAAGACCAGCATGAAGAGCATCCCAAAAGGACCGAAGCCCCAGCCAAAGCCGCCCCACGGCATCATCATGGTCTTCCTCCTGGCGTGAGGCTCCAGGCGCGAGTACGCGACTGACCGAGCGGCGATGGAAGCCCAACCCACTCGGATATCCTCACCCTGCTGCCTCCAGCCGAGCCGGCCCCGTCGGCGTCGCTGGAACCAACGCTGCAGCCACCACTGCTCCACGTAGATCTTCCCGAGGTGCCAGAACCGGCTCGGCCCCCAGAAGCTCATTGCTCCCGCGGGCGCGCGGCCATCCCGAAGAGGAGGAGCGCCTGGGCCACGGCCTCCCGAGAGTCGGGAACGACCTCGCGGGCGGGGTCGTTGTCGCTCAGGATCCGGTGGACGCGCTTGACGACGTCCGCCACCGAGGTGGTCTTGCCCACGACCGGCTCGCGCTCGATCCTCCGCTGGAGCCCCTCGAGGGCGCGCAGGAAGGCGGGAGACGTCACCGCATCCGGCGTCTTGCCGTCGGCGACCAGGTACAGGGTGGCCGTCCCGCCCAGGTCCCGGCTCAGCTCGCGGTCCGCCACCCGGATCGCGCTCCCCGGCTTGAACCAGGCCACCATGTTGTTGTTGAGGCGGACCTTCGCGATCCCGATCGCGGCGATGGCCACGAGGACGACCCCGGCCACGACGACGGCGAGTCGTCCCGCCACGGAGGCCCGGCCGACGCGCCCGAGCCACGACGAGGCAGGCTCGGCCTCCCGGGGCGAGGCGACCCGACGACCGTCCCCCGCGAGGGCGAGGAGCGCCGGCACCAGCGTGAAGCTCATGAGGAGGATCACGAGGGTCCCGAACGCCACGAGGAGGCCGAAGATCCGCACCGGCACGATGGGCCCAATGGCCAGGGACGCGAAGCCCGCGATGGTGGTGAGGTCCGAGAAGAGCACGGGGGTGGCGACCGCGTCCATCGTCTGCCGGATCGCCTCCCGCCGGTCGCCGACCTCTCGGCGCCGGAAGCCGAACTCGTTGAAGATGTGCACCGTGTCGGTGGAGATGGCCATCAGGAAGACGGGGCTCATCGAGGCCATGATGTGGATCGGGAGGCCCAGCCCGATGAAGAGCCCCATCGCCCAGGTGATGGCCAGCATGGCCACGGCCATGTTGGCCGCCACCAGCCCCCAGCTCCGGAACATCAAGAAGAGCACCGCGCACATCACCATCCCGGCCAGCGGCGAGAAGAGCCCCATCTGGCGGAACATCTCGGCCCCGAAGGTGTCGCGAGCCACGGGATCGCCCGCGAGGAAGTAGCGCTCGGCCCCCTGGCCCTGGGCCGCCAGCGTCGTGATGCGCTCGGCGATCGCCTTGCCGTTCGCGGTCGTCTCGATCGGCACGTAGATGGCCGTGGCCTTCCCGTCGCGGGAGACCAGGCGATCGGCCAGCAGCCGGTTGCCCAGCACCCGCCGCTCGAGTCGCTCCGCCGCCTCCCGATCCCGGGGAATCTCGCCGAGGATCGGCTGGGCCTGCAGGACCCCGTCGGCGACCGCGACGTCGTTGACCGTTGGGAGGGCGATCACGTCCCGGGTGACGACCCCGGGGAGGCGGAGGATCTCGTCGGTGAGCCGGTGCAGGCGGGCCAGGGTCTCCGGGACGAAGATCCCGCCCTCGCTCCGGATCCCGACGACGATCACGTCGGGGTGGAGCCCGAACCAGCCTTCGACCTGGTCGTTGTGCCGGCGGACCGGCGAGGTCACCGGCAGCATGTTCTTCGGGTCCGTGTCGGTCCGGATGCGGGGGAGCTGGCTCCCCAACGCCACGGTCACGACCAGGACCAGGGCGATGACGGTCCACGGGTGGCCCGCGGACCAGTCGACGGTCGCCCGTTGAACGGCCTGCCACCGTGTGCTCATGGCCGCGCCCTCGCTACAGGGCACCGATCACCCGGTCGTGATCCGCGGCCAGCAGCGCGATGAGTCCCGCGTGGTCGACCGGGGTGGCGTCGGGGCCCGCTTCGAGTCCCCGCAGCGTGAGGTCCTCCCGGAGGACGATGCACCGGACGTCCCGCGCCATGAGCCCCTGGAGCTCCGGGCGGACGTCCCGCGGGGGGCGGGTGCTCCCGAGGACGACGGCCTCCTGGAGACAGCAGAGGGTCAGGCCGTGTCCCTGGCTCCCGAGCGCGCCGGCGAGCGCCAGCGCCCGCCGGCCGGCCGGGGTGGCGGGCGAGCTGGTCAGCACGATGAGGATCGATGCCATGGGCTCCCCTTCAGAAGGTCAGGGTTCGATCGCAGCGGGCCATCGCCCGGGCGATCTCGGCCACGGGCGCATCCCGCACCCCCGGGACGAGATCGGTGACCGTGAGCCCCCGGGCGGCCAGCGAGGACGCCTCCGCGAGCACCTCGGCTCGCCCCTGACCGTCGCGCAGCAACTGGGCCACCACGTCGGCCAGGCCGATCCATTCGCCGGCCGGCGGGCACTGGCGGGGGAGGAGCGTGGACACCCCGTCACCGAGGCACGCGAGGACCACGCTCCACCCCTTCCCGAGCGCACCGCGGGCATGGCGCAGGGCCTCGGCCGGCTCGATGCTCCCGTACGGCGGATGGGTGACGAGGACGCACAGAGATCCGGGCACCGGGTCCTCCTCTCGATCCGCTCAGGGACCGAACGTGAGCACGGCGTGGCTCTCGTCGAGGAGCGCCATCAGCCGAGACAGGCTCCCGAGGCGCGCTCCCGCCAGGAGATCGTCCTCGGCGATTCCACGGAATCGCAGGCACGACCCTCAGAGCTCGACCATCCCGCCACGAGCGAGGTAGGTCTCTGCCGCGGCCCCGACGTCGAACACGCCCGTCGTCGTCTGGCCCTTCACGAAGCCGTACGCCCCGTCCGCCGTCGCGAAGATCGTGCTGGGCAGCCCGGCGTCGAGGGCCGCCGTGGCGAGCTTGAGGACGGTCGCGGCGCTCTGGCCCGAGTACGGACTGGCCTTGAGGATGAAGGTGACTCGCTGCTCCACGTGTCCGCCTCCTCTCCGCTGCTCAACCATCACTGGCGACCGTCGGATCCGTCAATGAGACGGATGGCCTAGCAGCCGAAAGGCCACACTTCGGTCCACCGAGATCACGATCCTGGATGCCGCGTTTCCCGCATCCGGACCAGGACGATCAGCCCGGACAGGAGCGTGAGGGCCGCCACCACGTGGATCGCCGCGGCCATGCCCAGCCAGTCCGCGACGAGGCCCGCCAGGAGCGCGCCCACCGCGTAGCCCAGGTCCCGCCAGAGGCGGTAGCCCCGTGCGGGCGGCCAGGGCCCGCCCGCCGGAGACGTGGTCGGCCTGGATGTGGGTGTCGATGACGTGGGTGATCTTCGTGCGCTTGAGCTCGGCGAACTCGACGTAGCTCTCGAGGTCCTGGGCCTGTGGGTCTACGACCGTAGACGCCCCGTGGCCCACTCACCCGAACACGTAGGCCGCGCAGCCGGTCCGAGGATACAGGAACTGCCGGAAGATCATGGCCGCCTCCCCTCGCGCGACGGTTAGATTGCGACGCGACTCGGTTGCGAGCGTAGGGAGAATCGTGTTACACGTCCAATCGAATGATTGGAAGCGATCGATTGACCTGGCTTATCGATGGCCCGCGCCCGGCATGACCCTGCGCCAGCTCGAGAGCTTCCTGGCCGTCGTCGACCTGCGGAGCTTCCGCAAGGCGGCGGAGCGCGTCGCGCTCAGTCAGCCCGCGCTGTCGCAGCAGATCAAGGAGCTCGAACGGGAGCTCGACACGCCGATCCTCGAGCGGCTGGGACGGACGACCGCGCTGACGGAGGCCGGTCGGATCCTCGAGGCCCACGCCCGCCGGGTCCTCGCGACACTCCAGGGCGCCCGGGACGCCATCGCGGGGCTCCAGGGGCTCCGGCACGGCTCGCTGGTTCTCGGCGCGAGCAGCACGCCCGGCATCTACCTCCTGCCCCGGGTGCTGGCCCGGTTCACGACGCGCTATCCCGGGGTGGACGTGACCCTCCGGATCGGCAACACGCGCGAGACGGAGGCCCGGGTGCGCGCGAGCGAGGTCGACCTCGCCGTGGTCGGCGGTCACCTCTCCGGAGCGGAGGAGACGTGCACAGAGGCGAGCCTGCTCGACCGACTCGTTCTGATCGTCGGTCGCGGGCACCCCTGGGGCCGCGCTGGACAGCTGGCGGCACAGCGCCTCCGCGAGGCGCGTCTCCTGGTACGCGAGGAAGGCTCGGCGACCCGCCAGGTCACCGAGACGGCCCTGGCGCGCGCGGGGATCCCGGTGCGCGCCCGGCTCGAGCTGGGGCACACGGAAGCCATCAAGGAGGGTGTGCGGGCCGGGCTCGGGGTCGCCTTCGTCTCCGAGCACGCGGTGCGACACGAGCTCGGGACGGGAGAGCTGCGGGTGGTCCGGGTGTCCGGCCTCACCATCCAGCGGCACTTCCACGTGATCCGCCACCAAGCCCGCGTGCTGAGTCCGGCCGCTCGGGCGTTCCTCGAGTGCCTCCACGCGCACCAGCCGCCGGCGCGCTCCGTGTCCCGAAAGGCCGGCCGTGGACCGGGGCGCCGACGCTAGTCCGCCCGGAGGCGCGAGCCCCGGCGTCCCAGCCGGCGCAGCGACTTCAGCCCGGCTTTCGCGCGAACAGCCAGCGGCGGATCAGTGGCCCGGCCGCGGCGATCCCGTCGGGGCACAGGAAGACCATCGCGATCAGCACCAGGCCGAGAACGAGGCCACGGACCAGCGTGGCGCGGAGGGCGAGCTCCTGGAGCAGGACGAGCCCGACCGCGCCGAGCGCCGGCCCCCAGAAGCTCCGCATCCCGCCGAGGACCACGGCCAGGACAGATCGGCCGAGAACAGCCAGTGGAGCTGCTGCGGCGTGACCTGCCGGCTGAGCTGGCCCCAGAGCCCGCCCGCCAGGCCCGTGAAGGTCCCGGAGAGGACGAAGGCGGACCACGCACCGGCGGACGTGGATGCCGATCATGAGGGCGCGTTCCTCGTTGTCCCGGATCGCGTGGAGTGCCGTTGGGTCGCGACCGGAGGGCTTCCGACTTGGAAATCCCGAGCCCGAAGCAAGTGGCACCAGAAGTGGCACCGGCAGGCGCCACACTGGGCCCGGACGTCGCTAAGTGCCGGAAAAGATGGTGCCCCCGGGGTGAATCGAACACCCGACCCAGGGTTTAGGAAACCCTTGCTCTATCCGACTGAGCTACGGGGGCACGGAAGTTATCGAGCAGACTCGTCGATTTTACCACTTTGCGCCATCCGGTACCCGGCCGTGAAGCTCGTCGGTTGTGTCGCTTTCCGGTGATCCGGGAACCGTGTAAGATCGGAATTGTGAGCGATCTGCACGTGCTCGGGCCGTCCGGGCGATCCGGAGGAGGATGACGGGCATGATGCGCTCTCCCGGGGTGGCGCCTGCGAGGCGGGGGGCGCGCGGGTGGCCGCGGTCATGGCGGGTCTTGGCCCTCCTCGTCCTCACGGGCTGCGCGGCCCCGAAACCGGTCCTCTACCCCAATTCCCACTTCCAGAGCGTCGGTGCCGCGACGGCGGAGCGCGACATCACCGAGTGCCGGAAGCTGGCCGAGACCGCCGGGGCCCGGCCGCGAGCTGGCGAGGCGGCCGAGGTGGCGGGGACGACCGCGGTCGGTGCCGGGGTCGGCGCGGCCAGCGGTGCGGTCGGGGGCGCCATCGTGGGCTCCGCCGGAACCGGCGCCGCGGTCGGCGCGGCCGGTGGAGCCGCCGCCGGGCTCCTCGGGGGCTTGCTCGGAGCGATGTTCAGGCGGCCCGCGCCGAACGGCGCCTACCAGGGTATCGTCGACCGCTGCCTCCGCGAGAAGGGATACGAGCCGGCCGGCTGGCAGTGATGGACCGCCAGGGTCAGCGACGCGGGGCCTACGAGGCGATGAACCAGCGCCTGGCGGTGGGGTCCGTCGTGAAGAAGCGCAGCAGCAGGGCCGCGACCTTCTGCCGGCCGCTCGGCGAGGGATGGGTACCGTCCTCCCGCAGGTCGGCGCAGAGCCACCGGAGGCCGTCGCTCCGGCCCCGCGTGCCGTCGGCCCAGAGATACGGACCCCAGCCGAGCCACGGTCCCCGGAGCCGGCCCTCGATCCTGTCCTGCACCACCCACTTGACGGCAAACCCGCTCTCGTAGGCGAACGGCTCGGGGTTGAGCCGGGTCGTGGCGTAGCCGGCATAGATGCGGCTCGAGAGATAGACGAGCCGGAGGTTCGGGAAGCGCCGGGCGAGGATGCCTGTGATGGCCTCGAGGTCGGCGCGCAGCACCCCGGCGTCCGCCGGGAACGGACGGCTCTCGCCCGCGATCGCCTCCTTGAGCCAGACCACCTGCACCTGGGCGGCCGTGACGCGGGCCGCGGCGAGCCGCAGATCGACGGCGCGCCAGAAGGGCGCGGCCGGGTCCTTGATCCGCTCCGCGTCCTGACCTCCCTGCGCCCCGTCGACGAGCGTCACGTGCCGGCTCTTGCGCGGGTCAGCGTCGGCGATCGCCTTGAAGGTCGAGAACTCCTGTGTCGTATTCGACATTCCGATCGACAGGAGAACGATGGTGCCGCCGGCCGACGGGCGGCCGTCGGGCCCCCGTGGCTCGACTCGCGCCGCGTAGGCGAGCCCGACCGAGAGGTAGGCGGCGGATGGCTGGTTGCGGCCGCCTGGATAGAGGCCTCCCTGATGGCCGTGGTAGGTGCGCGGGCCGAGGTCCGTCAGCGCGATGAGGCCGGTCGACGCCCGCGAGCAGTCAGCCGCATCGCTGGCGCCGGCCGACCCGGCTGCGAGGATGAGCGCGAGGAGCACGATCTTCTTCATGACCCGGTCGGAGACCTCCTGACGGTCCGTGGGGGGTCTTCATCGCTCGCTCCTGGCCCGCACGGTCGAGCCGACTCGTCGAGATTCCACGCTTCGCCGCCACGGTAGCGGCCGCTTCGGACGTCTGTCAACCCGGATCTTCGAGTCCAGGGTTCAGGGCCGGCGAACCGAGGTGGGCCTGGCGCGGTAGGATAGGTCCATCGGGATGGGGCGACGTCGAGCCACGCGGACGGCTTCCGAAACCGGGCCCGACCTCGTCGCGGAGGTCGAGCGCCTCTACGGCCTCCCGCTCGGCGAGTTCGTCCGGGCCCGGAATAGCCTGACCGCGCAATGGCGCCGGCAGGGTCGGGCCTCCGAGGCCACCGAGGTCGCGGCGCTGAAGAAGCCGAGTCCGGCCGTCTGGGCCATCAATCAGGTCGCGCGGCAGGAGCCGGAGGCCGTCGCGCGGTTCCTCGAGGCGGTCCAGGAGCTGCGCCGGGTCCAGGCCGGCCGGCGCGGCGTGGACATGGCCGCCGCGACCGAATCGCATCGCGCGGCGCTCGGCCGGCTCGTGGAGGGAGCGGGCGCGGCCTTGACGCGGGCCGGCCTCCGCGTCTCGCCGGACACGCTGAGGCGCATCTCGGGCACGGTGACCGGCGCCGCCGCGGATCGGCGCCACCAGGCGGACCTCCGGCGTGGTCGACTCACGCGAGAGGTCGCGGCGCCGGGCTTCGAGCTGTTCGCGGACGTGCCACTGGAGCTCGTCGAGCGCGAGGAAGCGGTGCCACGCTCCCGGGGGCGGACCGGCGAATCGGCTGCCGACAGGAAGGCGCGCGAGCGGCTCCTGCGCGCCCAGGAGGCCCTGCAGGTCGCGCGGTCAGAGGCGGAGACATGGCGTCAGCGGGCCGAGGATCTGGAAGGCGTGGCGGCCCGGCGCATGGCGGCCGCCGAGGAAGCGGCGGCCGCCATCGCGGAGCTGCGGGAGCGGCTGGCGTCAGCCGAGGCGCGCCTGACCGAAGAGCGCCGGGCCGCCGAGCAGGCGGGGCGTGAAGCCGAGCGGGCGCGTCGGGATGCCGAGCGGGCGACGGCGCGTCGTGAGGCCGCCGAGAAGGTCCTCCGCGCTGTCCGGCAAGGCCACTGACGTCCCTTCACGCCGTCAATGACCGACGCCGAGCAGCCAGAGGATGATGATCAGGCCCAGAGGAACGCCGAGGAGCCAGAGCAGGACGAGTATCATGACGAGTCTCCATTCCAGTCTTCAGTACACCGACCATGGCGTCCACAGTTCCTGACTGCGGACGATCCGGACGTTGCCGGCCTCGTTCATACTCGATGCCTCCGTCATCCCCGGGGCCCAGACGCCCCGTCGAAAATCGATCTGCGAAGGAGCATCGAGCAATCGACATGCCG